>NZ_VPBP01000024.1:0-49861 GCF_013418685.1 Acinetobacter sp. YH12129 | reverse complement strand
CTGTATCTTTAATACCAACGATTTCAACTTCTTCGCCTACTTTCACGATACCAGTTTCAACACGGCCAGTTACTACTGTACCACGACCTGAAATTGAGAATACGTCTTCGATTGGCATAAGGAATGCTTGGTCGATAGCACGTTCTGGTTCTGGGATGTAAGAGTCAAGAGCTTCAACAAGAGCAACCACAGCATCTTCGCCGTATTGACCAGCTTCACCATTAAGCGCTGCAAGAGCAGAACCACGGATTACTGGAGTGTCGTCGCCTGGGAAGTCATAAGTAGAAAGAAGTTCACGAACTTCCATTTCTACTAATTCAAGAAGTTCTTCGTCATCCACAAGGTCGCATTTGTTTAGGAATACAACGATGTAAGGTACACCTACCTGACGAGAAAGAAGGATGTGTTCACGAGTTTGTGGCATTGGACCATCAGTCGCAGCACATACAAGGATCGCACCATCCATTTGTGCAGCACCAGTAATCATGTTTTTAACATAATCGGCGTGACCTGGGCAGTCTACGTGAGCGTAGTGACGGATCGGAGAATCGTATTCTACGTGTGAAGTATTAATTGTAATACCACGTGCTTTTTCTTCTGGTGCAGAGTCGATTGCAGCGTAATCTTTCGCTTCACCACCGAATTTTTTTGCACATACAGTTGCAATTGCAGCTGTTAAAGTAGTTTTACCGTGGTCGACGTGACCAATTGTACCCACGTTAACGTGTGGCTTATTACGTTCGAACTTAGCCTTAGCCATGAGATCTTCCTTTTTAAACTACTCATGCAGGGATACTGCATGAGCATTTGGTTTTTAACTATGAATTAGTTTGGGCTTATAGTAATCGAAAGATTACTCGTCGTCACCTTTTTTACCGCCAGATTGGAACTTAGCGATGATGCCTTCAGCCACGTTACGTGGTGTTTCAGCGTATTTAGCGAATTCCATAGAATAAGTCGCACGACCTTGAGACATAGAACGCATATGAGTTGCGTAACCAAACATCTCAGAAAGTGGAACTTCTGCACGGATAGCTTTAGTACCACCAGGTAAATCGTCCATACCTTGAACAAGACCACGACGACGGTTTAAGTCACCCATGATATCGCCCATGTAGTCTTCTGGAGTTTCTACTTCAACTTTCATGATTGGTTCAAGCAAGATAGGATCTGCTTTCATGAAACCGTCACGGAATGCGTAAGAACCCGCCATTTTGAACGATAATTCGTCAGAGTCGACGTCATGGTAAGAACCATCGAACAATGTCGCTTTGATGCCAACAACTGGATAACCAGCTAGGACACCATTCTTCATACGTTCTTGGATACCTTTGTCAACCGCACCGAAGAATTCTTTAGGTACTACACCACCTACAACTTCTTCAGCAAACTCGTAATCTTTGCCAGCATCTTCAGCAAGTGGTTCTAAACGTACGTATACGTGACCAAACTTACCTTTACCACCAGTTTGACGTACGAACTTACCTTCTTGTTCAACTGATTTTTTGATCGTTTCACGGTAAGCTACCATTGGTTTACCAATGTTCGCTTCAACGTTGAATTCACGCTTCATACGGTCAACAATAATGTCAAGGTGAAGCTCACCCATACCAGCAATAATTGTTTGACCAGATTCTTCGTCAGTACGTACGCGGAATGAAGGGTCTTCTTTCGCCAAACGACCTAAAGCAACAGACATTTTTTCTTGGTCAGCTTTAGTTTTAGGCTCAACCGCAAGCGCAATTACTGGCTCTGGGAATTCCATACGCTCTAGTGTAATTACATTGTTTTCATCACATAATGTATCACCAGTCGTAGTATCTTTAAGACCTACACATGCTGCGATATCACCCGCACGAATTTCTTCAATATCGTGACGGTCATTTGCGTGCATCTGTACGATACGGCCAACACGTTCGCGCTTCATTTTAACTGGGTTATAGCAAGGGCTACCTGCTTTAAGCACACCAGAGTAAACACGTACGAATGTTAAGTTACCTACAAATTTGTCGTTCATGATTTTGAACGCAAGCGCAGAGAACGGAGCATCGTCAGACGCTTCACGAGAACCTTCAGTTTCGTCTTTGTCGTCAAGGATACCTTTAATCGCCTCGACATCAGTCGGCGCAGGTAAGAATTCAATTACAGCATCCAACATACGTTGAACACCTTTGTTTTTGAACGCTGAACCACAAAGCATTGGTTGAATTTCATTCAACAATGTACGTGCACGTAAACCTGAAACGATTTCTTCTTTAGTTAACTCACCTTCTTCAAGGTACTTGTCCATGAGTTCTTCTGATGCTTCCGCAGCAGCTTCAACCATGTTAGTACGCCATTCGTTAGCTAGTTCAACTAATTCAGCAGGGATTTCGCCATATTCAAACTTCATACCTTGAGACGCTTCGTCCCAGATAATCGCTTTCATTTCGATTAGGTCAACAACACCCTGGAAGTTTTCTTCTGCACCGATTGGAACAACGATTGGCACTGGATTACCACCAAGACGTGTTTTAACTTGTTCAACAGCACGGAAGAAGTTCGCACCAGTACGGTCCATTTTGTTCACGAATGCAATACGTGGAACTTTATATTTATTTGCTTGACGCCATACAGTTTCAGACTGAGGTTGTACACCACCTACAGCACAGTAAACCATGCATGCACCGTCAAGAACACGCATAGAACGTTCAACTTCAATAGTGAAGTCTACGTGTCCTGGGGTATCAATTACGTTAATACGGTGCTGTTCGAATTGGTTACCCATCCCTTTCCAGAAGCATGTTACTGCCGCTGAGGTAATAGTAATACCACGTTCTTGCTCTTGTTCCATCCAGTCTGTAGTTGCAGAACCTTCGTGAGTTTCACCAAGTTTGTGACTCTCACCTGTGTAGAACAAAATACGTTCTGAAGTGGTAGTTTTACCAGCATCAATGTGCGCAGAGATACCAATGTTACGATAACGAGAAATTGGGGTTTGACGAGCCATGATTTCTAGCATTCCTAAATTTTGTTGTTTAAAACAGGACGCTTTAAGCTGCATAGCAACTTAAAGCGATTCGATGACAAAACAGTGACAACTGATTTGTCACCCTCCTGAATAGGGGCTGTTTTATCCGCTTAGAAACGGTAATGAGAGAAGGCTTTGTTGGCTTCAGCCATACGATGCACATCTTCACGTTTTTTGATCGCTGCGCCTTTACCTTCAGCTGCATCAAGCAACTCACCAGCAAGACGTAAAGCCATAGTTTTTTCAGAACGCTTAGCAGCAGCATCTACTAACCAACGCATAGCCAAGGCAGTACGACGGGATGGGCGTACTTCCATAGGCACTTGGTATGTAGCACCACCAACACGGCGTGCTTTTACTTCGACCATAGGACGAACTTTTTCAAGAGTAGTCTCGAAAAATTCAACTGGGTCTACTTTAGATTTTTCTTGAACGCGGTCTAAAGCACCGTAAACGATACTTTCAGCAATAGATTTTTTACCATCTTGCATTACGTGGTTCATGAATTTAGCGATTGTTTGGCTGCTGAACTTAGGATCCGGAAGGATTTCACGGGCAGCAACTACGCGACGTCTTGGCATTTTAATACACCTAATAAATATGACACTTCAGGTTACTCCAGCAGGTGCACAAAGTGTCATGTGCTTTCGCTGGCCTTACTATACGTCGCTTGGAATTTTCACAAAAAATGCAGAAATCAGACAAGCGAGACGATAAAGGATTGCAGTTCTAACGAACTAAGAAGTTAATCTTTTCAGATTATTTCTTAGGACGTTTAGCACCGTATTTAGAACGAGACTGGTTACGATCTTTAACACCAGCACAGTCTAAAGAACCACGAACGGTATGGTAACGTACACCTGGTAAATCTTTAACACGACCACCACGGATAAGAACAACACTGTGCTCTTGTAGGTTATGGCCTTCACCACCGATGTAGCTAGAAACTTCAAAACCTGAAGTTAAGCGAACACGGCAAACTTTACGCATTGCTGAGTTAGGTTTTTTAGGTGTAGTTGTGTAAACACGTGTACAAACACCACGACGTTGTGGACAAGCCTTCAACGCAGGAACTTTAGATTTTTCAACTAAAGTTGTACGACCCTTACGGATCAACTGATTTGTTGTTGCCATTTGGCAATTCTCCCGTTAATAAAAAGCCCCAAAAAATACTACTTTTTGAGGGCATACAATTGTAAGCGAAGACTTAAAATTGGTCAACAATATACGATCATCGAAAACATTTATTCATCATGATTTGCGCAATTTTTCACCCACAAATAAATAGTTTATTTTTCAGAAGAATCTGCTGATTTTTTTGTAACTTTATCTACGGCTGCTGTTTTGGCTTTACGCGGCTTAGTTTTGGGTGCAGCTTTTTCCACTGGGACATCCTCCTGCTGTACAGATTCCAACACATCAAACTCATCTTTTTCAGCTAAAGCAGGTTTTTGCGCAGCCCCGGGTGCATGAGGCTCAACAACTTTCTCCGCAAGTGCCTCCAAACCTTCTGAGACTTTTTGTTCCTGCTCTACTTCCACTTCAGCTGCATCAGAGTTTTTAACTTGTGCTTTTTTAGTGACTTTTACTGCGCGGATACTCTCATGACCTGTAACATCTATGGTCTCATCTAGTACAGGCTCAGCCAAATCAATATCTTTCGCCTTAATACCTTCTAGTAATTTAGGTGTTGCTTGAGCAAGCAACTCAAGAGAACGCTCATAGGCATGTAAAGGTGACAAGCTAATATCCTGATGCTGCAAAATATATTGGCGCGCATTAGAAAAGACTTGCTGTGCCTTCTGATTCACTTCATCCACTAAACGGCGACTATACACCACACTTACACCAACACTCGCCACAGGAGATAATCGTGATAGCTGATTTAACAATGAAACTTTTGGCATTTGATTGAGCCATGCCCACTTGAACTGACCATTTTCATCCAGTACATATTTTTTCAATGCTGCTGCATCTGTGTCCGAACCCACCAATTGCTGCAACTGATGCAAATCACTATTTTGCAGCGTGCTACTCAGGGCTTTAATCGCCATAAGCAAGGTTTGTTTTTCTGCAATTAAACTCAGGTCGACCTGTTTAAAAATAAACTGAACAATATCTTGGTCACTTTCTTTACTTAAGTCGAAACCATAAGAACGTCCAACTTGATAAATCACTCGCAAGGTCATAATCAATGACGCAGGGATATCAATACTTGAACCGATGACACCTGTCGCACCTGTTAAAACCCCTTGAATTGAAGCAATCCATTTATTTTGCTCGCCCAAGGCCTGACTAATGCGACGCGAACGATCGACATCTTGTGTCAACTCTTCTAAATCACGCACCCCAGCTTCATCAAGCACCACATCTACAGATGAAATATCCGAACTAAAATGATTCAGTCGATCAAAAAGATAGTCTGAAACCTTGTCGCTAAATTGAGGGGCAACAAAATTAGCCACATTATTTACGGTATTAAAATGTCGACCGAATAATTGTCTAGAAACATTTGGAACGTGTTCACGCAGGATTTGCTGCGGATTATCATATTTTTTCACATCAAATACGCTCGTCTGACGTGACTGACCTTCCAAGGTTTGACCATTTTTTTGTGGTTGAATGACCTTAGTTACAGATTCGGGTGCAACATGATTGATAATAGACACCCCAGTAGAACTGAGCTTTTTAGCCACTCCAAAGGCGTTTGAGAGCAGACCAGCCGTTGGTTTATTATTCGTTTTCGCCATTCCCTACCCCATTCAGACTATTCTTGAAATTCTTGATAAATACTAGGTGTAGTCAAACTTTATCACAACTTGAATATGTATCTTTAAGTTAAGTTTTTTGCTGCATCGTTGCAAATTAGCTCAGTCAAAAATAGGCATAGGATTTGCCATAAGAATTCAAAAAGCTTTCTGCTATCATTATTCCAATCAAATTATATGAGTTCGTCTATTTAGAAAGTTTCCTTCGTATACTTTCAATAGCTTGCTCACACACTACCTATAAAGGATCTGTAGATGAAACGTGTTGTAATCACTGGTATGGGCATCAACTCATGCATTGGTAATACATTAGAAGATGTCACTCATTCTTTGCAAAACGGGATTTCTGGAACACGTTTCAACCCAAGTTATGCTGAACTTAATTTCAAAAGTCATGTCAGTGCAGCTGCAGAACAAAACTTTGACGGTATTGACCGTCGCTTAAAACGCTTTATGGGCGTATGCGCAATGTATGCATACAACTCAGCTTTGGCTGCGGTAGAAAATGCAGGCTTAACAGCAGAACAAATTGGCGGTAATCCACGCTACGGTATTGCGGGTGGTTCAGGTGGTGGTTCAACTGCATCTGTTGTTGAAATGAAAGAACTTCTAGACACCAAAGGTGCACGTAAAGTTGGTCCATTCTTTGTACCTCGTAACATGACCAACACCATTACTGCAAACGTGGGCGTGGCATTTAAAATGCAAGGTATTGCACATACGATTACTAGCGCATGTGCAACATCTGCCGATGCCATTGGTTATGCATACAACCTGATTCAATTGGGCAAACAAGACTTAATGCTTGCCGGTGGTGGTGAAGAAGACCATTGGTCACAAAGTCTTTTATTTGATGCAATGGGCGCACTTTGTTCAAAATATAATGACACTCCAGAGACTGCTTCACGCCCTTACTCTGCTGACCGTGACGGTTTCGTCATCGCAGGTGGTGGTGGCTTCGTTGTACTAGAATCTCTTGAACATGCTCAAGCACGTGGCGCAAACATTTTGGCTGAAGTTGTCGGCTATGCAGCAAACTCTGATGGTGCTGACATGGTTGCACCATCGGGCGAAGGTGCGACGCGTTGTATCCTTATGGCTTTAGAAGAAGCTAAACAACACGGCGTAGACAAAATTGACTATGTAAATACACACGGTACGTCTACTCCAGCAGGCGATGTCACTGAACTTAAAGCGATGGAGCGTGCCTTCGGTGAAGGGCAAGTTCCTCCGCTCAGCTCGACCAAATCGATGACCGGTCACAGTCTGGGTGCTGCAGGTGTACAAGAAGCGATTTACTCTATTCTGATGATGCAAAATGACTTTATTGCACCAAACATCAACGTGACTGAACTTGACGAAGGTGCAAAACCTTTTGATATCGTACTTGAAAAACGTGATGCAAAATTGAATACTGTGATGAGTAACAGTTTTGGTTTTGGCGGTGTAAACGCTTGCCTCGTTTTCAAAAAATGGGAAGCTTAATATAAAGTTTGCTGCTTTGGCGCTTCGGTGCCAAAGCACACACCCACCGCCCTTTTAAGGGTCAATATATGGATGCTCCATCAGATGCTTTCCTCTGGGTCAAAGCATTACATATCATCGCAGTTGTTTGCTGGTTCGCAGCGCTATTTTATCTCCCTCGCCTTTATGTCTACCATGCCATGAGTGATGATGCTACGAGTCATCAGCGCTTTCAAATCATGGAACGCAAGCTATATCGCGGCATTATGTGGCCCGCAATGATTGCTACACTGATCACGGCGCACTTCCTCGTCGATTGGGGTGATGCAACACGACACTACCATGAAGCGCTTTGGTTCTACCTAAAAGTAGGATTGGTTGGACTGTTGGTGATTTATCATTTTGTATGTGGTTATTACCGTAAAAAGCTTATCGAAAATGCACATTATAAATCGCATAAGTTCTGGCGTTATTTTAATGAAATGCCAACTTTGATTTTATTTGCGGTTGTCATTTTAGTTGTAGTGAAGCCAAGCTTCTAAACGACTGTAAAAAAGCCCCTACTCATTGGGGCTTTTTTATTTCTATACCAAAATGTTTATATACAAAAACTACAACTGCACACAGCTATCTAAAATATTCCAATTGTGTGCTCTAAATTGCTCACGCGGATACGGCACTTCAGCACACAACATCCCCTCTTTCTTAAAGAAACGTCGACCGTGGCTATTTTGACTCAACTGCATTAAATCAGTCGCACCCTGATTCAACAAATTAAAAATCATAATACGATCATTCAAAATGCGCCCTGCAAGCACAGAGCGCTCCCAAGGCACCCCCTCTATATTGGACAAAGTATTGCCCAAATAATTTTTGATATGCCAAGATGAATACTGTCCCTGTTTTTAACCACCCTGCATCCTAAACGAATCATAAGAAAGCTCAGATAGCTGTGCCGCCTCTTCATATTGCTTAAACAATTGATTTACAGTTTGATTTGGCAAATACAACCAATACATCAAGGAGGTATTCCAGCCCAATGATTGCTGCACCTGCTTCAACACCGCATATACGCCATAGGCTTCCAATTGCGCTGCTGAGCGCAAACTCAACTGACGAGTACTTAAAGGCTCCAAATAAACTACTTGTCCAGTCTTTAATTGTTCATTACGTATATTTGGACATAACGTGCCAGCCAGTTTTGAATCAGCATCCTTTCAACCAATGAGTTCGGGCGCTCAAGCATCTGCTGCAATCTGTGATATTCAGCCATATATGCATCCAGCTTATCCTCTTTATTTAAAGCAATATTGATCTGATAAAGGATCGCCAACTAATTTAAATACTTAAAGTCTGGATATGCGGAATTGCTCGGCATACTTAAACTGAGGTATTGGTCTGCATGCTGCAACCATGTGTTAAAGCGCTGCAACGACACCTTTTCTTGCTGTATCAACGCACCAAGCACCAGACGATGCTCAACAACAAATGCACTAACCGCTTTAGGATCATCGACCAGCAATTGCTGAAACTCAGCAACTAAATTCGTCTGTTCTTCTGACCACTTTTCACGCGTTAGCTTCGCATTCAATGGCTGGCCCAATACATTCTGTTGCTCTTGCTCCAACAAACTAAATGCCCAATCTTGATGATAACGATAGCGCCCAACATTCAATGCCGAAAACCGATCTCCAGCATTCAGCCCAAGCAAGTTAAAATACGGCTCTTGTGTATAATTTGAATGATAAGAAATTTCAGACTGCTGCCACTTGAGCACCCGAGGATCAATACGCTCATCCCACCGCAGCCAAAGACACACAACAACTGCAAGCAACAGTAAGATAATAAAGATGATTTTTTGTTTCATTGATTTCTTATTTTGAATTATTTCAGCCGCATTATATTCAACTCCACCATTCACGCATACAAAAAAAAGCCATCACAAGATGGCTTTTTTTACTGTAAACACAAATATTTATGCAGGAATACGAAGCACCTGACCTGGGAAAATGTCATCGGCATTTTTTAGCAAAGGACGGTTTGCTTCAAAAATTTTATTGTATTGATTTGCATCACCATAAAATTCTTTAGAGATTTTAGACAGGTTATCGCCTGATTTAACTGTATAAAATTTACTTTCAGGTTCTGGCGTTGCTACAGTCAACTGATCATCCACTTGCGCCACATGATCAATATTCCCTACCGCCAAGATAATCTTTTCACGATCCGCTTGGCTTTGTACCTGACCTTTCACTGTCGCTAGATCTGAAGTACCGTTATAACTCACAGACAAACCAGTTACAGGCAAGCCCAGTGCTTTAATATGACCCAATAACTTATTGGCAATTTCTTGTGCAGATGGTTCAGAAGGTGTTGCTGGCGCTGCCTGAGGCTCTGCAGGTGCTGTATTTTTTTTACCGATACCTTTTACAAAATCAAAAAGACCCATGTTTTTCTCCGTTGTTTTTACTGTTTTAAATAATTTAACTATTGTTCAAACTCTATTTTTATAGCTAAAAAATAACCGCTTTTGAGTTGTTGTTGGTGACAGAAACGTAAGCTAATGTAAAAACAAAATATTCGGCATAAAAAAGCCACCGAATGGTGGCTTTTTAAATCAGCATCGCTGAAATCTAAAATTAACCTAGTTTCTTAGAAACGTAGTCAATTGCAGATTGTACAGTAGTGATTTCATTTGAATCTTCATCAGGAATAGTGATGTCGAAATCGTTTTCGAAAGACATAACTAATTCAACTAGGTCTAGAGAGTCTGCACCTAAGTCATCCATGAAAGAAGCTTCGTTTTTGATCTCGTCTGCTTTAAGACCAAGTTGTTCAGCTACTGCTTGTTTTACGCGTTGTTCGATATCGCTCACAGGAATTCTCCTCATTGCTTGTGGCGTTTTTAATGCCGTTAGTTTAATTGAATCTAAATCGTTTTGAAAGTTTATACTTGAGCGCTTAGCTCATGTATAAACCACCATTTACATGTAATACAGTTCCGGTAATGTAACTTGCCTTTTCAGAAGCAAGAAAACTTACGGCATTTGCGATATCTTGCGGCTCACCTAAACGGCTTAAAGCCACTTGATCACTCATCTTTTTACGAATTTCTTCGCTTAACTGTTCTGTCATTTCTGTTGCAATAAAGCCCGGAGCCACTGCATTTACAGTGATTTGGCGGCTTCCCATCTCTTTTGCAAGGCTGCGACCAAAGGCCTCAATCCCTGCTTTTGCAGCAGAATAGTTTGCTTGTCCTGGGTTAGCAAAATGTGCAACCACAGAACTAATATTAATAATTCGGCCAAAACGTGCTTTGGTCATGCCCTTTAAAACACGTTTAGAAAGTCGATAAACGGCTTTCAAATGAATGTTGAGAATGTCATCCCAATCATCTTCTGACATACGAAGTAACAAATTATCTTTGGTAATACCCGCATTGTTCACCAAAACCAATACAGAACCAAAGTTTTGCTCAATGTCTGATACCAATGCATCAATTGCAGTTGCATCACGTACATCTAGAACTTTACCCGCACCATTTTCAGCAAAAGCAGCAGATAATTTTTCCGCACCCGCTTCTGAAGTTGCAGTACCTACAACAAAATAACCGTCTTGAATCAATTGCTGAGCAATTGCTGCTCCAATCCCTCGGCTCGCACCTGTTACTAAAGCAACTTTGCGTTCTTGTGTCATGCAATTTTCCCTTCTGCCACTAAAATGGCATTCAGTGCATCTTCCATACGACCTTTCGTGTCGAGTGGGAATGCTTTTTCAATATTTGGCAAACGTTTTGCGAGATTCGCAAGGACATTACCCGGACCACATTCAGCAATGTACTGAATACCTTGGTCTTGCAAATACTGCATGGTCTTTGTCCACTGTACAGATTGGTATAACTGTGCAGTTAACGCCTGACGTAATTGCGCTACATCAGTCGCGATTTCAGCGCCTACATTTTGTATTACAGGTATAGTAGGCAGCTCAATGGCAGTTTGTTCCAATGCTGTCGCAAACTGTTCAGCAGCAGGTTTCATCAATGCACAATGCGATGGCACAGAAACCGGAAGTGCGATTGCCTTACCGCCATTTTCTTTAGCAGCAGCCATAACCGCTTCAACCATGGCTTTATCGCCAGCAATGACAACTTGACCTTGTGCATTGTAGTTTGCAGCATCTACTGAACCTGGGCCTTCTGCTTGAGCACAAAGTTCAATGACTTTGGCATCATCTAGACCCAAAATTGCCGCCATTGCACCTTGACCTTCAGGTACAGCACTTTGCATTAACTGACCACGTAGGTTCACCAGTTTAACGGCATCACCTAGGCTCATCGCACCTGCAGCAACCAAGGCGCTGTATTCACCTAATGAGTGACCTGCAAGGTATTTCGGTGCAACACCACCTAACTCTAACCACACACGCCATAAAGCAATACTGGCAGTCAGTAGTACAGGTTGAGTAAATTCTGTTTGGTTTAACCCTTCACCACTTTGAGCAATTTGCCAAAGATCAAAGCCAGCCGCTTCTGATGCTTCTGCAAATGTTGCTTGCACAATACTAAACTGTTCTGCAAGTTCAGCGAGCATGCCGACTTTCTGTGACCCTTGACCCGGGAACACGAATGCAGTTTTAGTAGCTTGAGCTGCTTGCTCGAGTTGTTTAGCAGACATAAAAAAATCCTTTATCAAGACTGGTGAATTTATGCTATTTGGACATTTATTCAACACAATCCCATGTAAGCTTGTTTCAGGGACGGAAATTTAACACTTAATTTTTGTCTTGGTAATTGCCAAATGCAACAAAAAATCGGTACAAAAAAAGGGAGCTTAACGCTCCCATTTTTTCTACTAAGCTTGACGCTTAATACATCACCAATTATTCAGCAGATGCTTTAGCGAATAATTGACGACCACGGTAGATACCATCTTTAGATACGTGGTGACGACGGTGAGTCTCGCCAGTAGCTTGGTCTACAGTTAATGCATTCTCGGTTAAAGCGTCATGTGAACGGCGCATGTCACGGCGAGAGCGACTTTTACGGTTTTGCTGAACGGCCATGATGGCTCCTTACAAAGATCGAAAAAATGGATCAGAACAAATTCGATTGTCTTATACATATGAGTATAACACAAAAATTAGTTAAGTTTACCCTTCAAACCTGCCAAAACATCAAACGGGTTGTCCCGTTTTTCTTCAACAAGCTCTTCAGCGGCAGGTTGATGCTTATGTTCACAAGCGTCATGCTTAGGTGACAAAGGCATCAACAATAACAATTCATCCTCTATCAGTGAGAGTAAATCAGCAGTCGCAGGCGCATCATATGAACCTTTGGTTGTTGCTTCACTTTCACCTAAAACGATGAAATCAGCATCCTCATCCAAGCGCTCTATCAGTGACTCGTCATCTACAAGAGCTAGATGAAAACTTGAAACAAGTGGGATCTCAACAGTATCCAGACAACGCTGGCATTCCATTGGAACATTTGTTTCAACATGACCATCTAGCCATACAATGCGATGATAAGCATCCATTGATAGCTTACAGTCTATGTTAATCAATTGATCATCAATTGATCCAACAGCTTCACGAGCAATACGAACAAAGCGAGATAATGGCAGTGTTCCTGACCATTTAAAGCCCTGTTCAGCCCATTTAAACGGCTCAATCTGTGCCGGAAAGGTATTTGCTGACATAATTAAGGCGGCAATTCTACAAATTCATCAGTACTCTGTCAAAGATTAAGATACAATTTTGTACTTATTTAGACAGACCATTTGGGTAACTTAAGTTATGCATCTGTTGCAGCCGCAAACAGAAGTGAATGTTTCATCACTTATGAGCACAATTTCAACGCTTGATTCTGACATTTCAACTGACCAAGTGCAACTCTCGGCTTGGGAGAAACTTTCCACAGAAACAGAACACGTCGATTGGCTCATCTTACACTTTAATCATTGGTTTTCCCACCTGAATGTGAGCTTAGTGAAAGGTGACTTTGAGCCCGAGTACTTTCCTGCCGATTCAAACGGCCCTGCCCGTATTCAATTTGCCCATGGTTATTTCAATAGCGCCCTGCATGAAATTAGCCATTGGACTATTGCTGGCGATCAACGTCGTTTACTTCCCGATTTAGGCTATTGGTATGCACCTGATGGTCGTAGTAAAGAGCAACAAGCCCTCTTTGAACAGGTAGAAATTAAGCCCCAAGCGATCGAATGGTTATTTGCCAAAGCATTTGGGCGTAAGTTTCGTGTCTCACTTGATAACCTCACTGGTGAAGGTGGTGATGGCAGCAGCTTTAAAGATAATGTCTATGCACAATTACAGGCTTATTTTAAGGGCGAAGCCAAACTTCCACGCGATGCTTGGCGCTTTATCCAATGCATTTGTCACTGTACACGTGCTGGCAAAATGTTACAGGCGAATGAATTTCAACGTGAAATGCTTGATTAAATTATACAATTTGACTGCATTTCACATTGCACAAAGCAAATAGACCGCGACATAATGTCTAGAGCTTTTAATAATAAGAGGAAAACGACATGTTGCATTTAAGAATACATCCGGAAAATCCTCAACCCCGTTTAATTACGCAAGCCGTTGAACGGATTCGTGCCGGCGATGTGGTGGTTTATCCTACAGATGCCGCCTATGCCATCGGTTGCCAGATTGGGAACAAAAATGCCATGGAACGCATTGCCCAAATTCGTCAGCTCGATGCTAAACATCAATATGCGATTATTTGTGCAGATTTATCTGACATTGCCACATATGCCAAAGTCGACAATGCCATGTATCGTTTATTGAAAAATAACACCCCTGCTGTCACTACCTTTATTTTGCCTGCGACCAGTGAAGTTCCTCGCCGTTTAATGCATCCTAAAAAGAAAACCATTGGACTGCGTATTCCGAGCAACCCGATTTGCCAATTATTACTCAAAGAATTGGGTGAGCCTTTATTAACATCGACCTTAATTTTACCGGGTCAAAAAGAACCGATTGATGATCCTTACGAAATTGAACTGCAAATCGGCAAACGAATAGATGTATTGATTGATGGCGGTTTAGGTACTTTGAATACCACTAGCGTTGTAAACCTTGCAGGTGAATACCCAGAAGTGATCCGCCGCGGTGTCGGTGATGTCAGTGCCTTTGAATAGCATGTACTGTTAAATGCATGCTGTTACCGATCAGAGGCACAGCATGTAAAGGTCATCTGCTCAAAACGCGGTTAAAGCACCTTTCGATAAAGGAATCGACCTGATGACTTTATTTCAAATGTTACTCAAGCTCCAAAATGCGACAGACCTCAGTGTCTCCGAGCAAAGCAGTCTCAATCATTTTGCTATATATGCCACTGAGCCTTGGACTTTAGAATCCACGGCTCAACTAAGGGCAATAGATAAAAATTTAATTTTACCAACAGCGACAACACAGCCGCAGGCTTTTTCTTACTTTCTGCATGCATCAACGGTCAAATCACTATTTAAACACCGATCAAGTCAAAATCTCTGCTCGCAAGCGCAGTGCCAGCACATCATCGAATTTGCACTTGAAAAAAGATATGACTAACAGGCTCAAAGTCTTGATAGTTGGCTTTTGCTCAAGCGCGATAAAGCTGCATAAATTCTTTTAAATGAATTTTTTGTTGCCCTTGCTCATCAAAATTATTTGTATTGAGCCAAGCTGCATAAGCTTGAGACAACATTGGCCAATCCTGATCTAACATCGCAAACCAAGCGGTATCACGGTTACGACCTTTCACAATCACATGTTGACGAAACAACCCTTCAAATTGAAAGCCAAAACGCAAAGCAGCGTTTTTCGAAGGCGTGTTCAAGTCATCACACTTCCACTCCACCCGTCTATATCCCGCTGAAAAGCATGCTTTTAACAATAGATAAATGGTTTCTGTTGCGGCGGTTGATCGCTTCATTAAACTTGAAAAAAAGACATTGCCAATTTCGATGACAGCATGTGCTGGGCGTACATTGAGCAATCCAATCCACCCTACAATGGCATCACCGACCTCAATGACATAATGCATCGAACCGGTAAAATGAAAGGATTGCTGAAAATAATCACGCAATTGCTGCATGCTTTGAATTTGAGAATAAGGCAAATACGTCCAACAGCGTTCATCAGGTTCTTGTTGTACTGTCTGCCATAGCCGCTGTAAAAGACTATCATCAAGCTGATCGGGCAACATCGGAATAAGCCGAACAGATTGCCCCACTTCGGTTTTACATCTGAACTGGCAAGGTTCAAAATGCTCCAACGTCATCCCTACGGCCTGACCCCATTGATTATATTGTTGTGGCATAGCTAATATTCTTTTAGTCATTTCATTCAATTCATTTCATGCTGGACGCCCATCACCCAGATATCACAGCTTAAATGAGTTCATGGATTGATGAGTGTATTTTTTATAATTAACACAAGATGTGATCGATATCACAGCTTTAAAATTTTACATGTGTATAAATAAAGCCTATTCCCTATAAATTTTAAGTTTTTTACCCAATTCAACCGTTCAGTAATTTCTTTAAACGCATTTTTCCATTACACTATTCCTTATAACTTTTGTGCTTTTACTTTCGATGTGAGATCGAAGCGAAAGCTGTCTGCATGCCTTTGAAAATTCGCGTGGCCTATAATTGCAATGAACCAAACTGTCCATAATTCTATGGAAGATGCTCCACACATTCGCGTTTTGGATGAGTGGCAAGAAGCTATTCCAGAAGATTTGTACATTCCACCCGCTGCATTTGAAATTCTATTAGAGCATTTCGAAGGACCACTCGACTTTCTGATTTACCTGATTCAAAAAAATGGCTTCGACTTATTACAAGTCGATATTGCCCCGATTGCATCCCAATATTTGTCTTATATGGATGCAATGAAATCCCTAGATATTGAATTAACCGCAGACTATATGGTGATGGCAGCCCTATTGGCCGATTTAAAATCGCGTCTATTATTGCCAAAACCTAAATCGACCGCAGCACATGAACAAGATCCTAAACAAGAATTAATTGACCGTTTAGAAACCTATTTGCGCATCAAACAAGCTGCGGAAAGATTAGGTCAAATGACAGTATTGGATCGAGATACATTCGATACCAATGTCAGTTTAGGAACAATAGTCGAAACCAATGATGGCTATGACATTCAATTACTTCGTGATGCCATACTCTGTGTCTTTAATCGACCAGAACCGGTTACCCACCAAATTTTACAAGAACCTGTCTTACTCGAAGAACGTATTGCTTATATTGAAACTAAGCTTGAGTCAGGTGAAGTATTAGATTTTGCGGACTTACTCAAACCAAGCCAAGGCCGCATGGGTGTTGTCGTGACATTTATGGCCGTGTTGGAACTGACACGCCAACAAAAAGTTCAAATTGTCGCATCAGGTGTAGAAGCACCGCTTGCAATTCAGGGAGCACGTGCATGAACACTGAACTTAAACAAATGACTGCGGTGTCTTCAGAAGATAATCTGCATGAAATTTTGATGCAGCTTGAAGCCATTATTTTTGCCAGTGAAGCGGCGGTGAGTATTGCCCGTTTAAAAGAGGCTTTCCAAGACCGTTTCAGTAAAACCGAATTACGCCAATATTTGCAGCAACTTTCAATGCTGCAACACGGCAGATCAATTGAACTTGTTGAAACTGCTCAAGGTTTCCGTTTTCAAGTACGTGCAAAATATCGTAATATTATTGCACAGACCTGGCCTGAACGACCAACTCGTTTATCGCCATCCTTGCTCGAAACTCTTTCTGTCATTGCTTACCATCAACCGGTAACCCGCGCAGATATTGAGCAAATCCGTGGGGTGACCAACAATAGTCAAATTTTACGTACGTTATTTGACTGGAACTGGATTAAAGAATCTGGTTTTCGTGAACTCCCTGGACGACCCGCGTTGTTAGTTACAACGCCTCAATTTTTAAATGCTTTTGGTCTGACCTCTTTGGGCCAATTGCCTCCCCTGCAGGATGCCAAGGAAGCTTTTATGGCCCTCGATGCGAATGCACCGAAGTCATAAATAGGTGAACTGTTGATGATAATTTCTAAGGTTATGCTGTCATGAGTGAAAAATTGCAAAAGGTGCTCGCACGCGTTGGTTTGGGTTCTCGCCGTTATATGGAAGAAGTCATTGCCGCTGGTCGTGTGAGCGTAAATGGGCAAGTTGCCCAAGTGGGTGAACGTATTGAACCGGGTGATGAGCTTCGCATCGATGGTCGTAAAGTTCAGTTCCAAATTGAAGACGAAATTCGTCGCCGTGTGTTGATTTACTACAAACCAGAAGGCGAAATTTGCTCACGCAATGACCCTGAAAACCGTCCAACGGTATTTGAACAATTACCTCAAATTACCGGTGATCGTTGGGTGATGGTGGGTCGTCTAGATATCAACTCTACAGGTCTATTGCTGTTCACGAATGACGGTGAACTGGCGAACCGTTTAATGCACCCTTCTAGCGAAATCGAACGTGAATATGCCGTTCGTGTCATGGGTGAAGTCACTCCTCAGTTAAAAAACAACATGTTACAAGGCGTTGTTTTAGATGATGGCCCTGCAAAATTTGAGTCATTCTCTGAAATTGGTGGTGACGGTATTAACCGTTGGTATCAAGTGGTCGTAAAAGAAGGTCGTAACCGCGAAGTTCGTCGTATTTTCGAATCTCAAGGCTTAAAAGTGAGCCGTCTTTTACGTACACGTTATGGTTCAGTAATTCTGCCACGCGAACTACGTACTGGTCGCTGGATCGAGCTAGATAAACAAGATATCGACAACTTAACCAAGTCCGTTGAGCTTAAACCACGTCAAGGTACTGGCCTGTTTGGTATGGCGAAACGTCGTACTGAACGTATGCAAGATAAACCAATGGCAGCACGTCGTGGTGGTTACTTACGCCAACAACGTCGTGACAGTGACGAAAACCAGCCACAACAAAGCAATGGTTATCAAGACAACCGTGGCGAACGTCGTACTGGTCGTACTGAAGGTGGTTTCCAAGGCAATGGATTTAACCGTTCAGAGCGTCGCAACGAAGGTTTCAACAATAACCGTAATGATCGCAACAGTGAAAACTTCGGTAACCGTGAACGTCGTAACGACAATTTTGGCAATCGTGAGCGTCGTAATGACTCTGTGCCAAGTCGTGCATTTAGCGGAAACAACAAAGGCTTTAAGAAATTTTAATTTCTTAAGTATAAAAAAACCGCTCATTTGAGCGGTTTTTTGTTTCTTTATACTGACGGAATCAACACAGACGGAATCACTGGAACATCAATCCATAACGCCTCTGGAAAGTGTTTGGCTAAATATGCTTTTAAATATTCAGCAGTATCTTTAGAAATCAATACATCTTGCGATTCATCATTTAAATTATAAGCCAGTGCATAAAGCACTAAGCCACGACTTTTTAGTGCTTCCAAACTTAAAATCGTATGGTTAATGCTGCCCAAACGACCTGATGTCACCAAAATAACAGGATATTTTTTCTCTACAACATAGTCGATGGTTAAAAGATCCGTGGTTAATGGCACCATCAACCCACCCGCACCTTCGAGTAAAACATTGTCATATTTTTCAGTTAAACGTTTTGTCGCGTATTCGATTTTAGCAAAATCAATGTCACGTCCATCAATTTTGGTAGCAAGATGTGGCGATGCAGGATAACTAAATATTTCAGGCATCGTGAGTTTGGTTTCATCTTCGACCAACAACCCTGTACCCATAATTTGACGATGTTGTTCTATATCCTCAGAAATATCGACATTGCCTGTTTGGATCAACTTTTGCGTGATCGTTCGCGCCCCTTGTTCATTCCATATTTTAGCCAAATAGCCCGTGGTATATGTTTTACCGATGCCTGTATCGATCCCACTAATGAAATAAACTTGCCCTGTCATGGCATTCTCCGTGCAATACAAAAAATCGGATGATAGGTCAGTGTATAACGCATCTGCCCAGTTTCATCACGCAAAGAAAACTGTTGATATGCTGAATAAAAATCAAAGAGCGATTGTTTCGTCCAACGAAAATGTGAGGCTGTCGCAGTCACACCTGTCGCTTTTAAATGCTGCAAAACCTGCTTTGGATGATCAAAATATAATGCCGCTGTCTGCTCTGAAAGATGCAGAATTTCAAAACCATTTTGACTTAATATAGCTTGAAGCATGTCGATATCGAGGTAGTCCAAACCCTGCCCAGTCAAAGCTTTTATTTCCTGTAAATTCTGCTGTCCAAAGGTCGAAAAACAAAAATATGCCTCTGGATTTAAACTTTGAAAGGCTTTTTCGACAATGCCCGCAAAGTTCCCTACCCATTGCAAAGCCGAACTGGATGCGATCAAGTCGATATGCTGTGGAAATTCAAGTTGTTCGATATCTCCAAGTCTGTACTGAATCTGCGGACTTGACTGAAAATGCTGTTGAATTTCTGCATACAGATCATTTAAAACCAAATGATTGATTTGCATATTTTCCAGCATTAAATGGCTTAAATTCCCCGAGCCACATCCAATTTCAAAAACGGTTTCTACGGGGTGATTTTGCAACTTTGGACAATACTGCTGCATCAACTCAAATAAATGTTGAGCAATCTCTTTTTGTGCTACGGCATGTTCAGCATAGCTGTGCCCTGCCTGAGCAAAGCGCAACGCCACTTGGCATTTATCAATCTCAAAATTATTCACAAGTCACTCACAACAATTGAGTCAACTGATCCAAATCAGTTTGTGTAATTTGAGCAGTGAGTGAAATGCGTAAGCGCGAACTATGCTGCGGCACAGTGGGTGGACGTACAGGCATGATATAAAAACCTGCTGCTTGCAAAGCTTGAGCCTTTGCTACAGTTTTATTCGACTCGCCAATAATGACGGGCACAATATGTGATGTAGATGGACAATCAAAACCTTTGTCTTGCACAGCTCGCTGCAAACTTTGACTGATTTGCTGTAAATATTGACGCTCTGCTTTTAAATTTAAAACATTCTTGAAGATAAAATCTGTCCACGCCATACAGATCGGGGGCTGTGCGGTACTAAAAATCAACGGTCGCATCGAGTTAATCAAATAGTCACGAATAATCGCATGACAGATGAGATACCCCCCTATTGAAGCCAGTGCTTTACCAAATGTCCCGACTAAAAGATCAATATCATCCATCACTTGATATTGTTCAGCACAACCTAAACCTCGCTCACCGCGCACACCAATGGCATGCGCTTCATCGACATATAGCATTACTTTGGAAAATTGCTTTTTGATCCGTACCAGTTCAGCTAAATCGGTTTCATCACCATCCATGCTGAAAATCGATTCAGTCACTACAATGATCCGCTCAAAAGCCTCATTTTCATGATATCTGCATAAAAGCTGAGATAAATGTGCCAAATCATTATGGCGATAGCGCACATATTTCGCAGTTGATAAGCGGATGCCATCAATCATACTGGCATGAATCAACTTATCCGCCAATATCAAGGTTTTACTGTCTGCCAGTGCAGGTAAAATCCCGATATTCATGTGATAGCCGCTGTTAAATAACAGTGCTGATCGGCCATGAAAGGCATCACTTAATGTTGATTCAAGTTGCTCATATTCTGGAAAATTCCCCGTCAGCAATCGAGAGGATGATGAACTCATCCAACGTTGATTATTCGGGGTCTCATCAAAAAACTGTTCACGAAGCTGAACATTGGACGCCAAGCCCAAATAGTCATTTGACGCCAAATTCAACATTTTGTGATCATGAATACTAATGTAACGATCGTGCTGATGATTTGACGTGAACTGACGTAAGTTGCCATGCTGTTTCAGCTGATCAAGCTGCTCTGAAAAATGGTTGAGCAGATTCATGCTGGCTGCTCCATGTTTTTCACCACCTCAACCATGTGTTCTAACAATGTTTTTAATTCATGCTCAGAAATAATATATGGCGGCATGACATAAACCAGCTTACCGAATGGACGAATCCAAATGCCACGACGGACGAACTCCTGTTGTAGCGTTTTCATATCGACATTAAAGGTCAATTCCACCACACCAATTGCACCAAGTATTCGTACATCTTTGACATGTTCAAGCGATGAAAGTGCTGGTAAATGAAACTTCAATTGTGTTTCGATACGTCGAATATTCGCTTGCCAATCTCGAGACAGCAGCAGTTCGGTACTTTTTACTGCGACCGCACATGCCAACGGATTTGCCATAAAGGTTGGGCCATGCATAAACACACCCGCTTCGCCTTGGCTAATCGTATTCGCGACTTTCTGCGTGGTTAAGGTTGCAGATAAGGTCATATAACCGCCCGTCAGTCCTTTGCCTATACACATAATGTCTGGCTCAACTGCGGCCCATTCCCAAGCAAAGAGTTTTCCGGTACGCCCGAAACCTGTCGCGATCTCATCGAAGATCAACAAGATATTGTATTTTTCGCAGAGTAATTTAGCTTGACGTAAATATTCAGGATGATAGAAACGCATACCTCCGGCACCTTGCACGATCGGCTCTAAAATCAGGCCTGCAATCTGCGCATGCTGTTCAGAGAGAGTCTTTTCTAGCTCAGCAATATCCGCCTGATTCCACGCTTGGTCAAAGCCAACTTGCGGCGCAGGAACAAAAATTCGATTTGGTAAACTTGGGCCAAAAATTTGATGCATCCCTGTCACGGGATCACACACAGACATCGCATTCCAAGTGTCGCCATGATAGCCAGAACGTGGTGTGACAAAATTAGTTTTATTCGGTTGATGTAAAGATGCCCAATACTGCACTGCCATTTTCAAGGCTACTTCGACAGCAACCGAACCTGAATCGGCAAAGAAGATTTTATCTAAACTGGGCGGTGTGATTTTTAACAGTAATTTAGCCAGTTGAATCGCGGGATCATGTGTCAATCCACCGAACATGATATGTGACATCTGTTGCAGTTGATCGGTCACTGCCTGATTTAGCTCGGGATGGTTATAACCATGAATTGCACACCACCATGAAGACATACCGTCAATCAATTGACGACCATCTTCAAGCTCAATCATTACCCCTTGCGCACGTTTCACTTTAAACGTTGGAAGGGGCTGAGTCATCGATGTATAGGGATGCCAAATATGCTGCTGATCAAATTGTAGATCGGTTAAATTGACCATCCCTCACTCCATGTATCAGGCTAAAACATCAATGTGGCAAGATGTTACCCCCACGCCAATGAAAAATAAATTGCCATAAAGCCCAGCTATTCAGAGATTTGTTCTATTTTCTTTAAATATTGGAAGATTTTGCAACTTATGACTTCAGATTCGAACAATGGAAAGCCATGTGAGCCAGAAACCAATTCAGTCTCCAAAAACTTTACAGCTAAATTACGCAGTAAGCGTTCAACTTTGTAACTAACCAAATAATCTTGCTTAGCAAAAATATGGTATTGATGACCTGTGTAGTTTTTCAAGATACTGACATTATTAAGCTTCTCCAAACAGTTTAATCCTGCTCGAAGCACATCTAAATTTTGCGCTTGAATCAAACTTTGCAAGATGATGAAATCTTGCTTGGTGCTATAAGTACCCTGACAAACCATATAACCAAACTTTTTTAGGGTCGAAATTGCATCCTGCTCGAAAGATTGTTTGAAGCTTTGAAAAGTCGCTTGATCCATCGCAGCAGACCACTTTTCATGAGCCACAAAACTTGGATTTGAGCCAAGTGTGATCAGCACTTTTTGTTGTTGATATTTTTTTTGAATTTCATCTACCAAAATCGTCGCCAATTGACCACCAAGTGACCAGCCAATAATCACATCAAATTGCTGCGCCAATTCAACTTTCTGTTCGAGCACTTCTAGATTTAAGGCATCAAAAATATTCCATAATTCGACCTGATAACCTTGTGTGATCAATGCCTGCTGTAAAGGAGTAAGTAATTTACGACCGCCGCCCCAGCCAGTAATAAGTAAAATATGTTGATTCAATGCAAACTCTAAAATTAACCGATTCCAAATAGTATAAAAGTTCTGAGCAAGTTTGATAGTGGCATTTCAGCACATCAACCGATTTGCCAAAAGACATTCGAAATCGACTTTGATAAATATAAAATCAGCTAGCCTATAGCGCTTTAAAATTTGCTAAGATCGGATAAAGAACAATATAAACTGATGCTCTATGAAAGTTTCTTCATTGCTAAAAATCTGTTTCATGACATGTGCTTTAATAGCAACTACCCAAATCACAGTTGCCGAAACATCAATACTCAGCACCAGTCAAAACAAACAAAAACAATGGGTAGGCACACCCGCACCCAACTTTAAATTGCAAGATCAAAATGAAAAATGGCACGAACTGAAGCAATATCAAGGGAAATGGCTCGTTCTGTACTTTTATCCCAAAGACAACTCACCCGGTTGTACAGAAGAAGCCAATCAATTTAAAACCCTATATCCACAATTTTTAAAAAGTAATGCGGTTGTTTTGGGTGCAAGCTTAGATGATGTTGCATCACATCAAAAGTTCTCTAAAGCACTCGAACTTCCCTTTCCAATTCTTGCCGACCAACTGCATAAGCTGGCGACTCAGCTAGGTATTGTACGAAACTTAGGGATTTTGAAAGTTGCCAAACGTGAAACCTTTCTGATTGATCCGAAAGGCATTATTGTGTATCACTACACCAGCGTGAATGCACAGACACACGCGACGAAGGTCTTGGCAGATATTAAAAGACTACAACAATAGTTTTCATGCCCCAATAAAAAACCCAGCAGAAGCTGGGTTTTTTGGATATTTTTTAAATTACATTTGAGACTGAATATAGTTTGGAAGGCCAATGAGTTCGATCAAACGCATTTGCTTTTCAAGCCAGTAGGTATGATCTTCTTCAGTATCTGACATTTGCTGACGTAGCATGTCACGGGTCACATAGTCACCTTTTTCTTCACACAATTTTACGCCTTGTGCTAGTTTCTCACGAACATGATATTCAAGCGCCAAATCTGCTTTTAAACAGGTCACGACGTCTGTACCGACTTCAATATCATCACGATTCATATTCGGCGTACCTTCAAGGAACAATACACGACGAATCAATGCATCTGCATGTGAGCCTTCTTCTTGGCTTTCATGATCGATACGTTCAAAGATTTTACTTAAGCCCCAATCTTCATACATACGGGAATGAATTAAGTATTGATCACGAGCAGCCAGTTCGCCACCGATCAGCATATTTAAGTAGTCTACGACTTCTGGGTTGCCACGCATTTTCTTCACTCCATACCCTTTTCAAATATTATGGACAAGTTTCAAAATGAATGCAAAATATAATTTTTG
The DNA here is from genome assembly GCF_013418685.1 of Acinetobacter sp. YH12129. Lineage (NCBI taxonomy): Bacteria > Pseudomonadati > Pseudomonadota > Gammaproteobacteria > Moraxellales > Moraxellaceae > Acinetobacter > Acinetobacter sp. YH12129. The sequence goes on along the minus strand of NZ_VPBP01000024.1, from coordinate 25,288 downwards.
TAAGTTTATGATTTATATAAAATTTAAATGATAAACATACGCATTTGCAGTTCAATTCCGCGCATTTTTCACATATAAAAGAAGCCCTTGCAGAAAATTTAAGGCATTTAGAACACGAAATAATCAAAAATCGCTGGATGCTGTTTTTTGTAACAATTAACAATGTGTCTTGTTTAGCAAAAATATCTCCTGATTGATTCAACACACTGAGCTTATCGCTATGGGAAACTTTATATTGATGCCCTATGCATTGCTGTCAAAGACAAGGCGAAAATCTCCAACGAAGACAGACTTAAGCTGAAGTCCAACGTGCATTCTTCCACGCTTGCTGTTGCCTTAAATCTAGAAAAGTCCAAGCGACAAAACGGCTTTCTTTTTGTCCCTGCGTCATTTTAATGGTTTTCACATCCACTGCACCGCTCTTCGCTAAGGCCTTTAAAAGCACTGGCAATGTTGTTTTCTTGGAAACCAGCGTACTAAACCAAAGACATTGTTCAGCAAACTGGATGCTCTCTTGTACCATTTGGCAGACAAATCGCTCTTCGCCGCCATCACACCAGAGTTCGTTCTTTTGACCGCCAAAGTTTAATACCACCTTGCTCCGATCAACTGGCTTGCCCAGTTTTCTTAATTTTTGCGTTGCTGTCGCGTTGGCTTCATCTTGCGAGGCATGAAATGGTGGATTACACATGGTCAAATCAAAACGATCTGAAGGTTTAATCACACCATTGAAAATATTGCTCGCTTTTTTCTGCAATCGAATCTGAATGCCTTTACGCAGATTCGGATTGGCCTCCACAATAAATTGAGCACTTTTAACCGATGCAGCATATATGTCTGAGCCTACAAATTTCCAGCCATAGCTGCGATGACCAATGATCGGATAAATACAGTTCGCGCCCACCCCAATATCTAAGACTTGAACGGTGTGTCCTGTTGGAATCTGCCCTTTGTTGTTGGCACTTAACAAGTCAGCCAAATAGTGAATATAGTCAGCCCTGCCCGGAATAGGCGGGCAAAGAAAATCTTTGGGAATATCCCAATATTGAATGCCATAAAAATGCTTAAGCAATGCTTTATTGAGCATTTTCACAGCGTGTGGATCAGAAAAATCTACCGATAAATCATTATATTTATTTGGGCTGACAAAAGGTGCAAGTTCCGGACAACTCTTAATGAGTTGAGGAAAATCGTAACGACTGCGATGCAGATTCCGTGCATGTAGTTCCGATTTTTGTTGCGGAAAAGATTTCTTTGCTTGCGCCATGTGTATGCCAATATTTAACGGGAGAACAGAATCAACTGATAAGGCAGGGTCTATACCTGCAAATGAATCGATATTGTACGTGAATTTAACGCTCAATGACGCCCCAAACCTTTTATTTGTCTATCTGAAAATCAATAACCACTTGGGTATCTATTCTTATTTTATCTGGACATTTTTGTTTGCTATAGCTTTAAATTTCATTAAACAAAACCGTGAAACATTGATTAAATAACAATCATGAAACATGAAGAATCAACAAAAAATGAACCGTACCGGGTTTGTCGGAGACATTTTTATTTAAGTTAGGCCACGTGACCTAACGGGTTAATCTTATCATAGTACATTGCTTCAAACTCAAAAGGCGATACATAACCCAATGCGCTGTGTACACGCTTTTTGTTGAACCAATCTACCCAATTTAATGTCGCAAGTTGTACATCCGCTAAACCTTGCCAGTCTGCTTTTAAATATTCAATCACCTCTGTTTTGTATAACCCATTCACTGTTTCAGCCAAAGCGTTATCGTATGAATCACCGGTCGTACCGACTGATGCTCGTAAATTTGCTGCTTCTAAACGATTGGTATAGCGAATTGAAAGATATTGAACACCTCTATCTGAATGATGAATCACATTCTTAGGCATACCTCGGTCATGCAATGCTTGCTCTAGTGCATCGAGCACCATGTCTGTATTCATACGTGTTGATACTTTCCATCCAACAATCGCTCGTGAGAACACATCAATAATAAAGGCGGTATAGACCCAGCCTGAATGAGTTTGAATATACGTGAAGTCACCGACCTGAGAAGCACTGCTTCGCAAGGGTCAGGATAATCAGCAGTAAAATTACGTTTCACTAAATCATCCGCTCTTTTTTGATCATCTCGGCTACGGGTGGTGTATTTATTCTTCCCACGCCAAACACCCTGTATACCTAGCTTCTTCATCAAGCGAACCACTGTACAGCGTGCAATAACATAACCTTCACGTTTCAGTTGTTGCCAAACTTTACGTACACCATATCGACCTGAACTTTCTTTCCAAATTCGTTTAATTTGTTCAGCATGATGCAAATCATGTAGATCTCGCTTTGCTCGATGTTCTGGGTTTTCAGCAATATCTAGTGTTCGATAATAGGTAGAAGCTGAGATCGGTAAAATCCTACAAATCGCCTCAACACCATATAACGCCTTATTGTTATGGATGAAATCCACCATTATTTGTATGGGCGGTCGAGCTCCGCCTGGGCGAAAAAAGCGGCTGCTTTACGCAGAATTTCATTGGCACGCTTTAATTCTTTGATTTCACGTTCCATTTGCTTCATTTTTTCTTGATCAGAGATCTGTTGTACTTTGATAGGATTTTGCTCATCTAAATGCTTTTGATGCCAAGCACGAAGTGTTTCAGGAGTACAACCAATCTTAGGCGCAATAGCTGTGATCGCAGCCCAATTAGATGGATAGTCTTTTTCAGATTCAATCAATAATTGAACCGCTCTTTCTCTGATTTCAGGGGTATATTTTAATTTGGTCATCGGAACATTCTCTCAGAATACTGAGTCTCCGACAAACCCGGTACGGTTCAATCTAGGCTTTAAGTTAAAGCGCACAAGTTAGATATGACTCTTTATCCATTCATTTGTGAGATTTTGCGTCCATAATCATAAGAATATACATCTATCCAACATTCATCCCATATTCGCGTTTTTTAAGATCAATAAAAAAAGTACTTTTACAGCATTCACATACATTTTCTGCTGAATTTAGAGCGTATTAAACCCAATCATCAACATATATTTTTCAAATCAATCAAAGACAAAACCAAATATTCTCAATATGATAGAAAATGCGTCAATTAAAGTTGAAGAATATGAATAGCAAGACAACAAGACAGATACTCGTCACAGGCGCGACAGGCTATATTGCCAGTTGGGTCATTAAGAACTTACTTGAATTAGGTCATACAGTGCATGCCACAGTTCGTGATCTAAATAAAACATCAGGATTTGCACATCTCGAAAAAATTGCAGCTGAAACAACTGGTGCTTTAAAACTGTTTCAAGCCAATTTATTAGATGAGGGTGCATTTGATTCAGCCATGCAAGGTTGTGACATTGTGATCCACATGGCATCTCCATTTGTCGTCACCAATTATAAAGACGCAATAAAAGATATTATCGAGCCAGCTATTTTAGGCACTGAAAATGTGCTCAACAGTGTCAATAAAACTGAGTCAGTAAAACGTGTTGTCGTGACTTCAAGCATCGCATCAACCTATGGTGATGCCATTGATATTCTACAGACCGAGCATAATGAATTTGATGAGTCTCACTGGAACACCACCAGCTCTGAAACCCATCAGCCCTATCCATATTCAAAAGTCATGGCGGAGCGCAAAGCTTGGGATATGCAAAAAGCACAAAACCGCTGGGAACTGGTTTGTGTCAACCCAGCGCTGGTTCTTGGCCCTTCACTAACTGCGATGACCAAGTCTGGCAGCGTTGAAGTGCTTGAGCAGTTTGCTAACGGTATGACCCTCGCAGGTGTACCGCCGATGTGGAATGGCATTGTAGATGTCCGTGATGTTGCGGATGCACACTTGCAAGCAGCCTTTAACCCAAATGCAAAAGGCCGTTATATTATCAGCGGCGGCACGCTCAGCCTGCTGGAAATGGGCAAAATTCTGCGCCAGCACTTTGGTCCAAAATTCCCCTTCCCGCGCAACCAGTTGCCTAAAGCCGCATTTAAATTGTTTGGCCCGCTGGCAGGTTTTTCCAAGTCTTTTGTTGAGCTGAATATGGGTTTTCCAATCTACTTCAATGCCGACAAAAGTAAGTCCGAGCTAGGCATCAGCTACCGCAATATTGAAACCAGTCTTGTTGAGCATTTTCAGCAGCTGCTGGATGATGGTGTGGTGAAGCAATATATTCCCTAAATTAGACATTCATTAAGCTAATAACTTGCTCAATTAGTTTGAAAAAAAGCCACCTTAAATAGGTGGCTTTTTGAATTGACGTGTATTGGTTATTTAAAAGTCGAATGTTAAGCCAACTTTATAGGTACGTGGACCACCCACTAAGGCATAACCTGAGTTGAATGTACCTTCCCAATATTTCTCATCAGTCACGTTATCAATATTGGCTAAGAATGTAGTATTTACACCACCCAAATTGGTTTTATAACGCGCACCTAAATCTAAAATTGTATAGTCTGGTAGTTTAAGTGCATTGGTTTCATTTAAGTACTGTTCACTCACGTAGTTTGCACGCGCATTCACATTTAATCCATCTACATAAGGTACTGCATAATCTAAGCCAAGCGTTGCGGTAAAGTCAGGAATACCATATACCGAATTACCTTGATTAGTTACACCATTTTTCACCGCTGCTTTGGTATATTCAGCATCGATATAAGCCAAACTACCCATCAGATTTAGACCTGTATAAATCTCTCCTGAAAATGCCCATTCCACGCCACGTGAACGTGTTTCTGCATCATCTGTAGTAATTTGATTGATTGCATTATTGGGTTGGCCATCAGAATATGAAGCTACCATAGTCGATGGTTTTTCAATTTGATAAAGGGCAAATGTATTCAACCAAGAACCTGCTTGATATTTTGCACCCAATTCATATTGCTTGGTTTGGAATGGCGCAAAGGTGACATTATTGTTGGCATCTGCAACATTATTCACCGTTACACCTTCAGAAAGACCTTCAACATAGTTTGCATAAATAGAAAGATTCTCACCAAATGGTTTAACCACAACACCTAAGCTTGGGGATATTTTATCGTCTTGATAGCCAGTTTTTTTCTGTAAATTCTTGGTATCGATATCTTGATAACGTGCACCAACAATAAATTGTAACTTATCATCCAACATTGAAATCTGATCAGATACCGTATAGCTAGTATATTTATTATCTAAATTCGGTTTAACCACTGGGTACGCAGAAGGCATCCCTACAGTCGTATCAGGATCATACAAATTAGTTGAATTAATTTTCTCTTGTGTTGCCGCAACATGTTGATCTGTTTCTTTGGTCAAGTAGTCAGCTCTTACATTTAAGGCATGTTTTACAGCACCTGTATTAAACTTATATTGGAAACCTGTATTGGCTGATGTAATCGATTCAGATGACCCTGTACGATAGTACTGTGAAGTAGCATGACCATCAGCTTGCCCTACGATAAGACGCGTACCAAAAATGTGTCCGCTATAGGCCTTTTCAATATGCCTACACCTGCATACACATTTAAATCAGGCGTGAATGCATATTCACCACTTAATCCTACAAACTCACTATCTGTATGACCTTCTAAATTACTAAAATAATTGGTATCGCCTTTAGGCGCATCAAGTACGCCATTATAGATATGACCATGTGCGTCTTTCACGCCGAACGCGACTATCGCAGGTGAACCACCATTACGATCATCACGTACCGCATAGGCATCAAAATTAAGTTTTAACTTATCCGTTGTATAGTCTGCAGCAATTGCACCTGATGCATGTTTATCTTCCATGCCTTCAATAATGTGCTCACCTTGACCATAAGCACCATTCACACGTAGACCAAATTCTTTTTCAGCACCAAAACGTCGCGAAACGTCAAAACCTGATTGGTAAAAACCACCTTCTTCCATTGAAGCTGAAACTTGAGTTTTTTCTTTATCTGCACGCTTAGTTTTAGCGATGACCACACCACCGACCCCGCCAGCAGGCGACATACCTGCAACCAAGGCATTCGGGCCTTTTAAAACCGTTACCGAATCTAGAAATTCAGTCGGTACGCGTCCATAAGGCGCCATACCGTACATACCATTGAGTGCAATGTCATCGTGATTGATGTCAAAGCCACGAATATTAAAGTTTTCGTTTAAATGACCTTGGTTGGTTGTAATACGGATACTCGCATCATTTTTTAATACTTCACCAACAGTCGTAGCCTGCTGTTCTTCAATTAACTTTTCACTATATGCAGCAACGCTAAATGGCGTATCAACAATTTTTTTATTTCCCAAAGCACCAAGTTCTGTCTGCGCTTTCAACTTACCATTTGCAAGTTGCTTTTCTGCAGGTACCTCAATTTCAATTGTTTCAAGCACGGTTCGCTCTGCTGCATTTACTACTGCAGATGTGCCCACCCCTAAGATCGCGATTGAAATCGCACGGACTAAATGAGTTTTTGGAAAATTGATCATTGTTGAACGCTTAATTTATTTGAATAAGAATCATTATTATATTTAGAATAATTCTTAACTGCATCATGAATCCCGATAATTATATTTTTTTAATGAAAAATATAAATATTCATTTTTTATAAATTGTAGATAAAATAAATGTAAATATTTGTTTTTAATTAATATTATAAAAAACTAAATCAAAAACTGTGTATGTTCAATTAAAGCTCTTAGGCAAACAAATGATTAATTAACATACAAATAATTTGAATTTTTACATGCTTTATTGCCTTTGAATAGATGTATCCATTTACATCCTACGATTATTCAAAAGTTAATAAGGCATTTTGGTTAGTGCCTTTTAGCCAAATTTAAGTCTCTTTTTTAATTTTTTGACATAAAAAAAAGCGACTCAAAAGAGCCGCTTTTTTCTAACCGAAGTTAAACTCAAATTATTGAGCTTGACCAGGTTGAGCCACTACAGTACGGCTACCAGAAATCGTAGCGAATACGCGACGGTTCATAGCACGGCCTTCTTTAGTGTTGTTGTCAGCGATCGGTTGATCCCACGCGAAACCTTGAGTAGATAAACGAGCTGGGTCAACGTTGTATTCGTTAACAAGTGAAGATTTAACAGAGTTAGCACGGGCTAGTGATAAACGTTCGTTTAGAGCACGTGGACCAGTGTTATCTGTGTGACCTTCGATGTTAGCTGTAGCATTAGGGTATTCGCCTAATTTTTCAGCTACTTTAGCAATTTCAGGTTTGTATTGATCTTTGATGTTTGATTTGTTTGTATCAAAGAACACACGAAGTTCCATGTTAAGATCTTCAGTCAACTCTTGAGGAGCTGGAGCAACAGGAGCAACAGGAGTTACAGGAGCAACTTCAACTACAGGAGCAGCAGGTTTCAAGTGACCGCCAAGAACTACGTTAAGACCAGCTAAAGCTGTGTAGTTCCAGAAATCTTCATCAATGTTATAAGTAGCACGAGCTTCAGTACGTAGAGATAAAGCATCGTTTAAGCGCCAGAAAGCACCAAGACCTGCATTACCTAAAGTACCTTCTTCAGTAGTACCACGGTCAGTGCCAGCACCACGAGCATTTACGTCGTCAAATTTGTATTTGTAGTGACCAGCACCTAACAATACATATGGCTTAACTTTGCTGTCATAGTTTTTAGTGATCAAATCAGAAGTAGCATAGAAGTTACCGTTGATTTGAGTTTGTTTGTATTCGCCGAAATCAACGTCTACATCACCTTTCACTTGGTTATATTCAGCTTCGAAACCTAACCATGGAGTTAATTCAACACCAAGTGCTGCACCAACAAACAAGTCATCTTGTAGCTCAGGACTTTCAGTTAAGTTACCACGGCTGTTGTTGTGTTGAGAATCTTGGAAAGTGTAACCAAGCATTAATGGAGTAACAGTTACGCCTGCGTTTGCAGCTGCTAAAGGAGCAGCTACGAGCATTGCTAATGCAATACGACTCATTTTCATGGATTTATCCTCCAGAGATAACAATTGTTGTTCAAGCTCAAGCCGAAAAATTGGCTATCCTGAGATAGGCTTTCTTATACCCCAGTTTTTTTTTTAAGCTATTCACGCTGAATCATACAAACACTTTATTCTTTTTCCAAGTGCTTGATTAATCTAATCAAGTAAATTATTGACAAAATTACTTACAATTTCCGTTGTAATTCGGTAAATTTTTACTCAATTTTGAGCAGTGAATCGCCTATTGTCACTTGCTATTTTCATTTTAACAGCTTTATCTAAAATTGAGTAATAAAATTCTATACTCAAAATTAATATCGCCATTAAAAACACATATTACATTAGACATATAAAAATAATATTAAATTTTGGATTAAATCAATGCCTTACAACAAAGAAACCGGCTTTACTTTATTTGAACTTTTGGTCTCAATTGCGATTATGGTCATTATCGTGACGATAGCTTTACCACATTTCAACAATTTAATGGCGCAGCGCGAAGCGAATAACATCAAATTGACTATTCAGAATCACAATGCTTTCGCACGGGCTCAGGCCACAATTTATCACTCCAATATTGTGATTTGTCCTAGTCTTGACTTTAAACTTTGCCAACCTAACAACTGGAACAGTGGTCTGATCATATTTATTGACAGTAATAAAAACCGTCAAGTCGACGCAAATGAAAAAATATTACTGCAAGATAAACTCAACTTAAAATATGGTGATCTCTCTTGGCGTGGAACTCTACACATTCCAAGTCTAACCTTTCAGGCCAGCTCAGGTTTACCCAATGGTTCAAATGGCAGTTTCTACTACTGTTCGAAATCAACGCTTCAACCGATCCGAGCGGTCTTAAGTCGAATGGGACATATCCGATTTGAAAACCCAGCCAGTTGCTAATTTGAGAACCGGCGAGTACAAAACAGCTTTTTAAATTTGCTTTATTCCTGTTCAATTTTACTTATACTGCTGACGTATTCAAAATGTATAAGAAAATGGAGACATGTAATGACTGATATCGTCATCGTGAATGGTGCCCGTACAGCAATGGGTGGTTTTCAAGGGAGTTTAGCCGCTGTCACTGCACCAGAATTAGGCGCAGTTACGATTAAAGCAGCCATCGAACGCGCGGGTATACAACCGACAGATGTTGAAGAAGTCATTATGGGCTGTGTACTTCCGGCTGGTCTGAAACAAGGTCCTGCCCGTCAAGCGATGCGTAAAGCCGGTCTTCCAGATTCAACTGGTGCCGTAACCATCAATAAGCTGTGTGGTTCAGGTATGAAAGCTGTTATGCAAGCGGCGGATATGATCAAGGCAGGATCAGCTCAAGTCGTGGTTGCAGGTGGTATGGAGTCAATGACCAATGCCCCTTATGTTTTGACCAAAGCACGAGCTGGCTACCGTATGGGCCACGGTGACGTTAAAGATCATATGTTCTTAGATGGCCTAGAAGATGCAGAAACGGGCCGCCTCATGGGTTCTTTTGCACAAGACATGGCGAACACTAAAGGCTATACACGCGAACAAATGGATGACTTCGCCATTCGCTCGCTTAAACGTGCACAAACTGCAATTACTGGGGGTTATTTTGCTGACGAAATCGTGCCTGTCACTGTTTCGAGTCGTAAAGGCGATGTGATTATCGATAAAGACGAACAGCCTTTTAACGCCAATATCGAAAAAATTCCAACGCTGCGCCCTGCTTTTGCTAAAGATGGAACGATTACCGCTGCCAATGCAAGTTCTATTTCTGATGGTGCGTCTGCTTTAGTTTTAACTTCAGCAGATCAAGCTTCAGCAAAAGGTTTAAATCCGCTCGCAAAAATTGTGGCTTATGCTTCAAATTCACAACATCCATCCGAGTTTACCATTGCACCTGTAGGCGCAATTCAAAAAGTTCTAGATAAATCGGGTTGGAATGTTGCCGACGTAGATTTATGGGAAATCAATGAAGCTTTTGCCATGGTCACGATGTGCCCTATTGATGAATTTAAATTAGATGCTGAAAAAGTAAATATCAATGGTGGTGCTTGTGCGCTTGGACATCCAGTTGGTTCTACAGGTTCACGCATTATATTAACGCTGATCCATGCATTAAAACGCACAGGTGGTAAACGCGGTATTGCAGCACTGTGTATTGGTGGCGGTGAAGCGACTGCTGTGGCGATTGAATTGCTTTAATGCTCTGTAGACTCCCTTCGCAAAGGGCGATTTAGAGGGAATATTCTTTAATCCTCCCCTAACCCCTCCTTTAATAAAGGAGGGAGACTGAAAAATCCCTCTGTAAGAGGGATTTTTTATGCTTACATTTTAGACATAAATTGTTCACATACAGCTCAGCCAAGGCTCTTAAAATAAATGTCGACATAATAAAAATGGATGACCACCATGCAGCTCAATCACTACTTGAATTTTCAAGGCAATACCGAGGCAGCCTTTAATTTTTATCGTTCTGTATTTGGTGGAGAGTTCCTCAATGTGATGCGTTATGGTGATATGCCTGCTGAGGAAGGCATTTCACTATCCGATGCAGATCAGCAAAAGATTATGCATATTTCCCTACCGATCAATGAATTTACCGTGCTGATGGCCTCAGATGTCAACGAACAATTCTGTGCGCAATCCAATCAACCCTTTACCTTAGGCAGCAATCACTATATTTCGATTAATTTAGAAAGCAGTGAACAAGCTGAAGCCAAACGATTGTTTGATGCATTGTCCAAAAGTGGCTCTATAGAAATGCCTCTCGAAAAGACCTTTTGGGGTGCACTCTATGGCGCATTTACCGATCAGTTCGGTATTAAATGGATGGTCAATTGCCAGCTTAAAAATGAATAATCACTCATTAAAAGTATTTCGATCAATAAAAAAGCCTCCGAATGGAGGCTTTTTTATTGATCAAGGCACTTAAGCACCAGTTTGATAATGCGCTTGCGGCACTGCAGTTGAAGCTTGATATGGATTGGTAAAATCACCTAAGCCAGCAGCAGCTTCAGCAATATCTTTACCTTCTTTCACTACAAAAGTATCGAAACCTGAACGCTTCATGTAGTTCAACACATCTTTGAATACATCACCTGTTGCACGTAGCTCGCCTTGAAAACCTTGGCGACGTAACAACGCAGCAAATGAATAACCACGACCATCGTTAAAGCCTGCAAACTCGATAAAGATTGCGTCTAACTGGTCAAGCGGGAATTCATTGGTTTCAGGTGAAGCATCCACCGTTACGAAAAGTGCTTTTTTACCAGACACATTCGCAAGTTGATCTAACTGCTCAACTGTTAAAACCACGTCACCTTGTGGCAACACACCATCTTCACCAATGACTTGGTAAGTATTGTCTGCAATCGAGCCATCTTTAGAGAGGACTTGTAGTGCTGTATTAAGCATATGCACGCTCCTTAAATGGTTGGATGCCAACACGGCGGTAAGTATCAATAAACTCTTCGCCTTCTGCACGAAGGTCTAGATAAGTATTTAAGATTTCTTCAATGATGTCTGGTACAACTTCGGCTGCAAATGATGGGCCTAAGATGTCACCAATCGATGCATCATGGTCGGCATTACCACCCAAAGTGATTTGATAGAACTCAGCACCCTTTTTGTCTACACCTAAAATACCGATGTTACCGACATGGTGGTGACCACACGCATTCATACAGCCAGAGATGTTTAGATCCAATTTACCCAAATTGTAAATGGTGTCTAAGTCATCAAAACGACGAGAGATCGCTTCAGAAATTGGAATCGATTTCGCATTTGCCAATGAACAGAAATCACCGCCTGGGCAGCAAATGATGTCGGTTAAGAATCCAATATGCGCACGTGCAAGATTATGTTGATCAAGGATTTTCCATAGATCAAACAAATCTTTTTGCGGTACATCTACAAGCGCAATGTTTTGCTCATGTGTGGTACGGAACTCACCAAAGGTATATTTGTCAGCCAAGTCAGCAATCAGGTTCATTTCTTCAACAGTCATATCGCCTGGTGCAATACCCGCACGTTTCAAAGAAATCGTAACGATGCGGTAACCTTTGACTTTATGTGCATTGGTGTTGATGTTGAACCATTGTTTAAATTTCGGCTCTGCGGCAAATTGCTCTGTGAAATCTTCATCTGCATAATCTTGGTAATCAAATGGTGTGAAGTTCTCATCCATTTTCGCCAAGGTATCAGCATCGATTTTTAACGTTTTGATGGTATGTGCAAATTCAGCTTCCACTTTCTCTGCAAATATTTCTGGTGTTAATGCTTTCACCAAAATTTTGATACGCGCTTTATATTTGTTATCACGACGACCGTGTAAGTTGTATACACGAAGTACCGCTTCTAAATAAGCAATCAAATCTTCACGTGGCAAGAAGTCACGAATAAAGCTACCAATCACTGGAGTACGGCCTAAACCACCACCCACTTTGATTTTATAGCCAATCTCGCCTGCTTCATTTTTCACGATATACACACCGATATCATGGAAAGACGTTGCCGCACGATCAGTTTCTTCCAGTGCTGAAACTGCAATCTTGAACTTACGTGGCAAGAAAGCAAATTCTGGGTGGAAAGTTGACCATTGACGAATCAATTCACACGTTGGGCGTGGGTCAGCAATTTCACCTGCAACCACACCTGCATATTGGTCAGTTGTGGTGTTACGAATACAGTTACCCGAAGTTTGAATCGCGTGCATTTGAACAGATGCAAGCTCTTGTAACATGTCAGGCACATTTTCTAGTGCAGGCCAGTTAAACTGAATGTTTTGACGAGTAGATACGTGCGCATAACCACGGTCATAGTCCTGAGCCAATGACGCAATTTTACGTAATTGTTTAGAATTCATCAGGCCATAAGGTACTGCAATACGTAGCATCGGTGCATAACGTTGTACATAAAGGCCGTTTTGAAGACGCAGTGGACGGTATTCATCTTCCGTCAATTTACCTGCTAAATAACGTTCCGTTTGATCACGGAACTGTGCAACACGTTCATTAACCAGTTGCTGGTCAAAATCAGTATATAAATACATGGCGTACAGCTAGTAATTTCTATTATAACAATGCACAGCATAACGAGATTTTATCTATCAAGAAAATGCGTTTTTTACATATTTAATAGCGATTTTATTGATAAGACTGTCGCAATTTCACTGATATAGCGGATTTCGGTCATTTACTTTTTATTTATTAATATATTGAATTATTTTTCCATTACTTAGCATAAATTTACATAAAGAATTTAAGCCAATAAAAAGCCCGATAAATCGGGCTTTTTATTTAGCGATGTAAAATCACTTATTTTTTATCTGGTAAAGCATACGCAACAAGGTAATCACCAAGTTTTGTACCAAATGAACCATGACCACCAGCCATGATCACAACATATTGTTTACCATTTGCTTCATAAGTCATTGGAGTCGCTTGACCACCTGCTGGTAGACGACCTTCCCACAAAGTATCACCATTCGTTACATTGATTGCACGGATATAGTTATCTTGTGTTGCGCCTACAAACATGACATTACCAGCAGTCGAGATTGATCCACCAAGACCCGGTACACCAATTTTCACAGCAGGTAATTGGAACAATTTCGGTAAACTGTCACGAATTGTACCTATACGTTTTTTCCAGACCACTTCATGTGTATTTAAATCTACACCGGCAGTAAAGCCCCATGAAGGTTGTTTACAAGGTAAGCCAAGTGGTGACAAGAATGCTTTGATTTCCACACCATAAGGTACGCCATACATCGGTTGCACGCCTTGTTCAGTACCCGCACCTTTCGCAGTTTGCTCACGGTTTGGATCTGTAGGAATCAACTTAGTGACAAATGGCAAGCCAATTGGGTTCATCACAGCAACTTGACGGTCTTGGTTCACCGACATACCACCCCATTCGAATACTCCAAGGTTACCAGGGAATACCAATGTGCCATTTTCAGATGGTGGTGTATAAATACCGTCGTAGTTTAATGATTTGAAATACACACGACACATCAACTGGTCAAACATAGTGGCACCCCACATTTGTTTATCAGTTAATTTATCTTTTGGTGCTAAATCAAAATCAGAGAACGGTTGAGTTGCAGAATAATGCTCACCTTTAGTTTGTGGACCACGTTTTACAGTTTGTGGAACTGCTTTTTCGGTGATTGGCACAATCGCTTTACCGGTACGACGGTCAAGGACGAATGCATTACCTGTTTTGGTTAAGACATAGATCGCTGGAACAATATTACCTGATTTATCTTTGATATCTGCCAATGAAGGTTGTGATGGTACATCCATATCCCACAAATCATGATGCGTGGTTTGGAAATTCCAAATTAATTTACCTGTTGATGCATTTAATGCCAACATTGAGTTTGCATAGCGTTCATCTAATGGCGTACGGTGACCACCAAAAATGTCTGGTGTGCCTACACCTGTTGGCACATAAACGATGTCAAGTTTTTCGTCATATGCTAAAGGTGCCCATGCATTCGGTGAGGCTACAGAGTATTTTTGACCTTCGCCTGGCATGGCATTTGGATCTTCCGCCCCTGTATCAAAGATCCACAATAATTCACCGGTATTGACATCATAACCACGGATGACACCAGATGGCTCTTTAGTCGAGAAGTTATCGGTAGTTGAACCGCCAATCACAATAGTTGTACCAGTAATCACTGGAGGTGAAGTTGGGATATAACCGCCCGGATACGGATAAGGCATATCTTTTTGTAGATCGACTTCGCCGTTATGACCAAAATCACTACATGCTTTACCTGTGTCAGCATTGACTGCAACCAAACGACCATCATTTACAGGCAAGATCACTTTGCGCGGACATTCAGTTGAAGTCGAGCGTTTGTTCTCTAAGCTTTTTGCAAACTGAGTGGTATTTGCTGCGTCAAAATAAGACACACCACGACATGTTAAATGTTGATAGGTATTGTCCGCTTTAAGCTTAGGATCGAATGCCCATTTTTGTTTACCTGTCGCAGGATCAAGTGCAATTAAACGTTGGTGAGTTGTACACATAAACATGTCATTGCCGACTTTAATCGGAGTGACTTGGTTTGTGGTTTCACCTGAGTCATTTTCTGTTGGTAACTCACCTGTACGGAAAGTCCACGCTACTTCTAAATCTTTAACGTTGTCGCTATTGATTTGGGTGAGTGGAGAATAACGTACACCACCTTGTGTACGACCATAGGCAGGCCAATCTTCAGGAGCAATACCCTCAATCGCTTTGGCTGTTTGAGGTTGTGCATTTTTAATTTCACCGTGAATTTCTTGCGGATCATTAAAAATTGAATAGATCATCACGATAATCGCAATCACCAGTGTGCCTGATAATGTAATTTTCGCAGTTTTGCCATTTTCCATACCGCGTGTCACGGCAGGAATCAGTAACCAAAGGCCCAATAAGCCTAAAATATCAAAACGCGGTGCAAGTGCCCAAAAGTCAGAACCTGCCTCCCAAAGTCCCCAAATCACTGTACCCAGCATCAACGCTGCATAAATGTATAAAGAACTGTTTTGAATTTTTCTTAAGTATATTGCTGAAGCCAGCATTAACAGGCCGGCGATAATGTAGTACCAAGAACCGCCAAGGACTGCCAGCCAGATACCACCAATCAATAGAACTAAGGCGAAAATTGCCATCACAACGACGGTAAATGTTCGCATCCCAGTTCCAGTAGATGGGTTGCTCATGTTGACCACCTCTATTGTCGAATGTTGTATTTGGTGCGTGAAACACATTCAACACACCACCGTTTTTATGTCGCAAAGAGAAGTTGTTACAAAAACAATTCAAGGGAAAATATCGTAATTTTTCTCAGAATTACCGAATTGCTTTTATAAGAACTCTAATTTGACATCAATTAAAATGCTGTTTGAAATTTGATACCGCCGACCCACGCATTCTCACCATTTTTGTAAGCACCGACGTGACGGATATATTGAATATTTGGACGAATAGTCAGCCAGTTTGCTGCATGAATACCGTAGTAAATCTCTGCGTCATACTCTTCACTTTGTAGACCGCGTGCATCAACGCTGTTATTGGCAATATTGGCATCATTCACATCATCATTAATGCTGATACGACCTAAACCAATCGCAATTTCATCCTGAGGACGTGCATCGAATGCACCTTTGTAGACCAAGCCAATGTTTTGCATATCACTCACATTGTTGGTGTCTGAGTCATGCACTGTGACATTTACAAAACCGCTTAAGCCACGTGAGGCATCGTCTTTGTGTGCTGTCAGTTGTTGTTTCGCCACAATCCAACCACCTTGATGGTGATCTTTTTCATTTACTGGGCTATCAATGACATCGGCATCAGCGGTACTGTAGTAGTAACCTGCACGGTATTCACCCGGTAGCTTTTGTGTCCCCACTTTTGGAGTCCACACCACTTCAGCAGGAATAATCGCACCTTTAGAACCATCAGTACTCAAGTTCCAACCTTTACCACGTTTTAGATTTTCAGGGTTGTATTCATAAACCCCGACTTGTGCGTAGAGTTCAGGCTGAATGTTATATTTCACGCGAGCAGCCCATTGGCTAACTGGCCAGTTGTACCATTGGTCACCAACCCAGTTACCCACTTGTGAACCACAAAGTGCTAGGTTTTGAAAGTCACAGTCAAAGCTGTTGAAATCTTCACCTTCACCAAAACGACCGACTTTAATATCTAATTTTTGGTCTAAGAATTTTTTCTTGATCCAAAAATCAGTCAAACGCCAAGTTTGACCACGACCCCACACTTCTTGTGTTGCACTTAAATGACCATTTAATGCATCTGAAGTTTGAGACAATGAACGACCATTACGTTCAGTGATATTGATTTGTGCTTCGGTATCTTTCCAACCCGCAATTTTTTCTAAATCGAGATGTGCCCCGATCGCGAATTGGTCCGCATATTCAGTGCCATGACCAGAAGCATGCTTTGCATCTAACAAAGTGGCTAATTCGCCACCATAACTAAAACTAAAATCGTAACCTTTCTGTTGAAGCGCTGTTCGTTGACCGTTCCAATCACCGAACATCCATGGGCTTTCAGAACTGAAAGCATCTGCAGTAGTTGCCGCTTGGGTTGCTGAACCCGCAAGCATTATGCCGAGGCTAAGATATAAAGATCCAAGTTTACTCACAGCTATTTTCATTTGGAGACCTATATACCAATTGTGTTAATAGCTCATATAATACTCTCACATTTGTATAATTTATTTATTTTTTTGTTAACAACTCTCAATATTTACATAGATGTTTATCTAATTAAGAGATTTTAAAGGTTTTATTGTTTAACTTATCACCTTTTTTTATACCTTTCATAACCAATTATCCGCACCTAAAGTTTTACCCACATGGGTATAAATCAATGCTGATCTAGAAAATTTAATCGGACATGCCAGTTGAGTTTGTGTCATTGTGTCGCCTTCTTGTAGCGGAACTTCAACACACCAATGCCGCTCTTGGGCCAATTGTGAATTTAGAGCTTCGTCCAAACTTAAAACTGGTTCCACACAGACATCTTGAGAGGCAAAAATCTTTTTCCACTCAGCCCATGTTTTGGTTAGTATTTTTCGGGCAATTGCATGCTTAATTTCAGTCTGGTCTTGCGGATCAAATGACATGCCTTGCGTTGCTAAAGCGGGTAAATCTAGAATTTGCGCCAATCCATGTAAAAACTGTGGCTCCAAACCACCTATAGACAGATAACGACCATCTTGGGTTCGATAATAGTCATAGAAACTTCCGCCATTCAGATGTGCCGTCTCTGCCGCGGTTACCGCATTGGCAGCCAATACGCCAGCTGCAGCCATATTGTTCAATGCGACAGCGCAATCGGTCATGGAAATATCAATATATTGTCCTAAGCCGCTACGGTAACGCTCAATCACCGCAGCTAAGATGCCAGTAATCGCATGCATTGATCCGCCTGCCACATCGGCGATTTGAATCCCCATCGGTGGCGGGCCACTATCTTGGCGTCCGCTATGACCTGAAATACCCGATAAAGCCAAGTAGTTGATGTCATGCCCTGCACGGTCTTTGTAGTGCCCAGTTTGACCATAACCCGTAATCGAGCAGTAAATAAGTCGCGGATTAATTTCGGCCAAAACTGCATAATCCAAACCCAAGCGTTGCATGACACCTGGACGAAATTGTTCTACCACGATATCAAAATCTGAAATTTTGGCTTTGATCAATTCAATACTTTTCGGATCTTTTAAATCTAATGCGATGGATTGTTTATTGCGATTTAAATAACTATGCGCTGTGGCTTGCCCATTGGCATAAGGTGGCATCAAACGAACTAGATCGGGACGCGTCGGTGACTCAATATGCACAACTTCCGCACCCATGTCAGCCAAATACAAGGTCGCAAATGGCCCTGGGAGTAATGTCGAAAAGTCGAGTACTTTCAATCCTTTTAAAGCAGCTTCCATGGATATTTTTCTCTAATTGTGTAGATTTTTTATCCATGGTAGAAATATAAAATGATTAAAACAATGTCATGTTCAGCCATTTACCTTGATAGTTTCGGCAATTTACCATGTAAAAATGGCAAAACCGCTGTTGTAAATTGCCATGATTTCTTTTTTTAGCGTCATTTAGGTCAAACATTTGTGAACATTAAAGAGACTGAAGGATTAAACATGAGTCGTGATACGATCAGTATCCATTTCGTCAACGCAGCCTTAACTGGTGTGAAACGTCTCGGCATGGATGTCGAAACTTTATTGTCTCATGTTGGCATTGAGGCTGAACTTCTACGCCAACCCAAAGCCCGTATTTCACCTGAACAATACACACGTTTTATTAAAATGTTGTGGATGGTGACCCAAGACGAACACGTCGGTTTTGATATTCAACCGCGCCGCTTGGGTACTTTTGCCATTATGTGCCAATTGATTATTCATGCAAAAACCCTTGGTGATGCACTTGAATTGTCTTCGCAGTTCTACAAACTGTTTGGTGATGAATGGTCTGTAACACTAGAACGTGATAAACATGAAGCACGTTTAGTCCCTCAAATTCCAAAATCTATGGACCCAGACCATTTCATTACAGAAAGTATGCTGATGATTTGGCATGGTCTCGCTTCTTGGTTGATTGAACGTCGTCTGCCATTAGAACGCGTACACTTCGGCTATGAACGTCCTGAACATGCTGACGAATATGATGCCTTATTTTTTGCACCTGTAATGCAGTTTGATACCCCACGAACTGAGATTACGTTTGCAGCGGATTATTTAGATTTACCCATTCGTCAAAACGAAGAAACGCTTGAAGAATTCTTAAAAGCGGCTCCTGCACAGTTATTGGTTAAATTTAAAAATACCAATTCATTAACGTCTCGTATCCGTGATGTGCTGAAGAGTCAAATTGGCGAAGAAATGCCAACCTTGAACGATGTTGCTTCAATGCTGTATCTATCGCCACAAACACTTCGTCGTCGTTTAGCCGCTGAAGGTAAGAGCTACCAAGGTGTGAAAGATGCCTTACGTCGAGATGCTGCAATTCACTTATTGCTTAATCCAGACTTAACGCTTGAAGATGTTGCACAGCAAGTCGGCTTTAGTGAAACCAGTACTTTCCACCGTGCATTTAAAAAGTGGACCGGTGTAACACCAGGCCTATACCGCCAATTACATGGTTATCACTAAGCATCATTCAAAACTAGCATTCTCTAAAACCTGATCTCGATCAGGTTTTTTATTTCGGAAAATCTGCGCGTTGTTTTTGACAAAGCAATGGATCGACAGGCGTAATCACGCGTTTGCCATCCTGTATCCGATACATTTCTGCCTTGGTCACATGATCATTTCGATCATACTCACAGGCTAAACCGCCCGTCCCTTCATCTGAAGGATGAATGCCATAGATCATATAAATATAAAAACCGATCATGCATACAAAACCTAAGCAGCCTGCAAAAACAAGCCAAGCCAGACCTTTCAACACTCGCTTCACATTTTTATGCATAAGTAGATCTTCAATTTGAACTAAATCGATAGCAACTGATCTTAGCCGATCCTCGCTTTCAATATGCAGGTTGATTTTGACCTTATTTAGCAGCAAGCGTTGACCAAAAATATCAAACGACTCGCCCGTTCTCATCATTGCACTGGCTTGATTAATCCGTACACTCAAAAAACCAATAAAAATTTATAGATCATAGGGACAGGATTATGAGCGAGGCTTACATCATTGATGCCATTCGCACGCCCCGCGGAAAAGGTAAAAAAGATGGTTCACTGCATGCCGTTAAACCGATTAGCCTACTGACCGGTTTATTGAACGAATTGCAAAACCGCCATCAATTTGACACCGCTGCAGTAGACGACATTGTACTGGGCTGTGTAACTCCAATTGGTGACCAAGGCGCAGACATTGCCAAAACCGCAGCCATTGCAGCAGGTTGGGACAATGATGTGGCAGGTGTTCAGATCAACCGTTTTTGTGCATCAGGTTTAGAAGCTGTGAATATGGCAGCGCAAAAAGTGCGTTCTGGCTGGGAAGACCTTGTGGTGGCTGGCGGTGTAGAGTCGATGTCTCGTGTGCCAATGGGCAGTGACGGCGGCCCTTGGGCGCTCGACCCTGAAACCAATATGGCCTGTGATTTTATTCCGCAAGGCATTGGGGCAGATTTAATTGCCACCATTGACGGTTACAGCCGAGCAGATGTGGATGCCTTTGCAGCCAACTCTCAGCAAAAAGCCGCCGCAGCTCAAGCCAATGGTTATTTTGACCAATCTGTCGTTCCAGTTAAAGACAAAGCAGGCATCACTGTTTTAGCCAAAGATGAATTTATTAAACCAACGACCACAGCAGAAGGCTTAAGCAAACTCAATCCAAGTTTTGCCATGATGGGGCAAATGGGCTTTGATGCCATCGCCTTGCAAAAATATCCTGAAGTCGGCGCAGTCAACCATGTACACCATGCAGGGAACTCATCGGGCATCGTCGATGGTGCTGCCGTAGTATTGCTTGCCTCTGAAAAAGCGGTCAAAGAGCAAGGCCTGAAACCGCGCGCCAAAGTGCTTGCAACTGCATTGGTGGGCGCAGACCCGACGATTATGCTGACTGGCCCTGCACCTGCTGCACGTAAAGCCTTAGCCAAAGCTGGCCTAACCATTGATGATATTGATCTGTTTGAAGTGAATGAAGCTTTTGCAGCTGTGGTGATGCGTTTTATCACCGAACTCAAGGTGGACCCTGCCAAAGTCAATGTGAATGGCGGTGCAATTGCATTAGGACATCCGCTGGGTGCAACAGGCGCCATGATTTTAGGCACCCTGATGGATGAACTAGAACGCCAAGGTAAAAAACGCGGCTTAGCAACACTTTGCGTGGGTGGCGGTATGGGCATCGCAACGATTATTGAGTTGGTATAAGGAGAATAAAAATGAGCGCAATTCAATTTGAAAAAAATGCCGACAATATCGTCATTTTAACTTTAGATTCTCCAAACCAATCTGCCAACACCATGAATGCAGATTTCCGCACGGCACTGGCTGAAACGGTAGACAAACTGCAAGCAGATGAAAATATTGCAGGGATTATTTTTCGTTCCGCAAAAAAAACCTTCTTTGCCGGCGGCGACTTAGACGAACTGATTCAAGCTACACCTGAGCATGTGACAGAATTCTTCAATATGATTGAAGAGATGAAAGCCAAACTGCGTTATATCGAAACCCGTGGCATTCCTGTTGTCGCAGCCTTAAATGGCACAGCGCTGGGCGGTGGCTGGGAGTTAGCTCTTGGCTGTCATTATCGAATCGCCCTTAATGATGCTAAAGCGAAATTTGGCTTACCTGAAGTAACCTTAGGTTTACTGCCGGGTGGTGGCGGTATTGTTCGTATGGTACGTTTATTGGGTCTGCAAAATGCATTTCCGCTCTTGATGGAAGGCAAACAAATTGGTGTCGAAAAAGCCAAATCATTGGGGCTGATTCAAGACACTGCAGATAGCCTTGAAGAATTGATGGACAAAGCCATTACGTGGGTCAAAGCCAACCCAAAATCACAGCAGCCCTATGATGTAAAAGGTTATAAAATTCCGGGTGGCTCGCCATCAACTCCAGCTGTGGCGCAAATGCTCGCCATTGCCCCTGCTATGCTACGTGACAAAACCAAGGGCTGTTACCCTGCGCCTGAAGCCATTATGTCGGCTGCTGTTGAAGGCGCTCAGGTCGATGTTGATACGGCGCTCACGATTGAATCACGTTACTTTACTTACCTTGCAACCGGTCAAATTTCTAAAAATATGATCGGCACCTTCTGGCATGGTCTCAATGCCATTAAGTCAGGTGCAAGCCGACCAAAAGACGTCGTGAAATGGCAAGCCACTAAAGTCGGCATTTTAGGCGCAGGCATGATGGGTGCAGGCATCGCTTATGCCACAGCATCAAAAGGCATTGCTGTTGTACTTAAAGATATCTCTGTAGAAGCTGCTGAAAAAGGCAAAGCCTCTAGCCAAAAACTGCTGGATAAAAAAGTAACTCAAGGCCGTTTAAGTGCAGAAAAACGTGATCAAGTCTTAGGACTGATTCATGCCACTGCAGATGCTGCCGACCTACAAGGCTGTGACTTAATCATTGAAACGGTATTTGAAAATGTCGAACTGAAAGCCAAAGTGACACAAGAAGCAGAAAGTTACTTGGCAGCCAATGGTGTGATGGCATCCAATACATCAACATTACCAATTTCAGGCTTAGCCAATGCATCTCAAGATCAAAGTAGCTTTATTGGCTTACATTTCTTTAGTCCTGTCGACAAAATGCAATTGGTCGAAATTATTAAAGGTAAAAACACGTCGGCTGAAACCTTAGCCAAAGCCTATGACTATGTGCAGCAAATTGGTAAAACGCCAATTGTAGTCAATGACAGCCGCGGTTTCTTTACCAGCCGTGTCTTCGGCACCTTTGTGCAAGAAGGTTTACGTCTGCTGTCTGAAGGCGTACACCCTGCCCGCATTGAAATGGCTGCACTAAAAGCTGGCATGCCTGTAGGCCCATTGGCGATTCAAGATGAAGTGTCTTTAACACTCTCTGAGCATGTTGCGGCCGAGACACGTAAAGCCTTGCAAGCCGAAGGCAAAGACTTGCCTCGCTCAGGTGCGGATGAGGTAATTCAGACGATGATTCATGAGTTCGGACGCAAAGGTAAAGCTGCCGGCGCAGGCTTTTATGAATACCCTGAAGGCGGTAAAAAGCATCTCTGGGATGGATTAAGCAAATGGCAGAAAGATAATGCTATTTCTGAACAGGAAATGATTGACCGCTTCCTGTTTGTACAGTCACTCGATACCTTACGCTGCCTAGAAGAAGGTGTTTTGGAATCGACTGTCGATGGCAATATCGGTTCAATCTTCGGGATTGGTTTTGCCCCTTGGACAGGTGGTGCACTTCAATTTTTAAATCAATATGGTTTGGAAAAAGCGTTACTTCGTGCCAATACACTAGAAGCAAAATATGGCGAACGCTTCAAAGCACCGCAATTGCTGAAAGACAAAGTGGCGAAAGCTGAGAAGATTTAATTATTCATTTTGAGCATGCAAATTTTGCTGTTCAATCACATCAAAAGGAGCTTCGGCTCCTTTTGATTTTCCTTCGCAGTCGCGTGTTTGCAAACAAGTCTAGATTTTACGCGAACTCTCATCTGTTTTATGTTATAAAGTAACAAGTTTTTTGATTTCTTTTTATCCGATTGAGTAGCTTGTTATGACAGATCATACTTCTCCTGAAAAATCACCATGGGGCTGGAAAGCACTGATTATCTTCTGTATTTTAGGTGCGCTATTCATGGGTATTTTCTGGCTTGCTGTGACCAATGAACCAGACTATATGCCGAGCCAACAGAAAAAAGACAATACTCAACAGCATGCATTTAAAAATGCCCCTGTGATGTCAGAAGAAGCGTTGAAAAAGGCGCAAGCTGATCAAGCAGCTCGTGAAGCTTCTGCGCCGACTGCAGCAGATATACATATGACTGAAGAACAACATGCACATATGGATGACATGAGCCCTGAACCTACTGCATCGAATGATCATGGCCACTAAGCTTTGACCCAATCTATGCAATAAAAAAACGCTTAAAATATTAAGCGTTTTTTTATTTATAAACTTCGAATTTTAAGTATTTAAGCCAAAGCCATATACATATCTTGATGCTGAATACCACAATCTAAATATTCATCACCTTCAACAACAAAACCCAACGCGGCATAAAACGCTATGGCATGCACTTGTGATGATAGTTTTAAATATTCACGTTGTTCTAATTTCGCTTGTTCGATGATGGCTTGCATCAAGAATTTACCGACACCCTGACCGCGATAGGCCTTTAAAACAGCAACACGGCCTATACTGTTATTTTTCAACAAACGAGCAGTTGCAACAGCTTTTATCCCATCATGAACAATAAAATGCAGTGAAATCTCATCTTCTGCATCCCATTCATCTTCGGGCGATATCTGCTGTTCTAAAATAAAGACCTGTTCACGTATCGGCCGAGCTGCAGATGCCAGTTGCTCCCACGGACCGAATTGAATATTTAACTGCTGCATCCCTTCATCCTTTAGCATTTACAGCCAATATCTTGCTGGTCCCATTGATCATTTAACAATAATTCCAAGGAATGCTTTTGAATGCCATACATGTCTTTTAAAGCTTGGATCTGCGCCAATACCGCTTGATCAGGCTCGACATAGTCTGCACGTTTGGTTGCCAAGATCATTTTATTTTTACTGGTATGCTCAAGTGCCACAAATTCAAAGACTTTGGTTTCATAACCATATGCTTTCAATAAAAGTGCACGAATCGTGTCAGTAAGCATCTCTGCTTGCTGGCCCGCATGAATGCCAAATTGCAACATCGGTGCAAGTACTTGCGGCGCTTTCAATTGCGGACGCAATTCTTTATGACAACACGGCGCACACATGATCATTTGCGCATTTAATCGAATGCCGGTATGAATCGCAAAGTCCGTTGCTACATCACAAGCGTGCAGTGCAATCATGACATCTAAGCGCTCAGGCGCATAGGTACGAACATCGCCTTGGAAAAAATCAAGTTGGCTGAAATTCGACTGCTGCGCAACGCTTTGGCAAAATTCCACCATTTTCGGATTTAGCTCAACCCCTGTCACTTTAGGCACTTGCTGGTGTTTTGCTAAATAATCATATAATGCAAAAGTCAGATATAGCTAAATACCAAATAAATCATTACAGTAATCTTTAAATAATTTATCAATATCTTTAACTCTAAACTTAGTTCGAATCGCCTTGACTCGTGACCACATATTTTCTATTGGATTTAAATCTGGA
>NZ_VPBP01000023.1:0-51926 GCF_013418685.1 Acinetobacter sp. YH12129 | reverse complement strand
TTCCATTTTAGAGATTTGTTTAAGATAAGATATAACTCATTGAGATGTGTCATAGTATTCGTCGTTAGAAAACAATTATTGTGACATTATTTCAATGAGTTATCTATTTTTGTCGTGTACAGAGATTTTTTTCAATTTCATTTGCAAATTTCAATTCATCTAATTTATTTTCAGATGTTGAGGCTTCAATTTCTTTAACTTTCTCTGAATTAGTCCAATTATTAATCGTATTTGAATTGGTAACATGAGCGGCGGCAGTTAATGATGTCGCCAGCGCATCAAATCCTTGAGCTATTTCAGCTCCTACCGCACTATCTAAAGCTAAAGATTTTCCTGTCTCAATTGCTAAACGGACTGGGCCTGAAATCATTAGTCCTACCGCAAGTTGAACAGTACCTAAATCAACTCCAGTATCTTCACTAATCTGCTTTATATTATTTCCTAAATCAGCAATATTGCTTAATATCGTCATACCAACTGTGGTTTGGGTCGTAACTTTTGTCTCAATGTCAGTTCCTTTCGCATAAATTACTTCTTGTTCATTTACGCCTATTTTAGGTTGTTTAAAAATCGTTTCTAAACCAACACCAGATTGAGCTAATGTATCTAGTTGACTCTGAATTTCACTAAACTCTTTTGCTGCATAGAAAAAATCTAATTTAGAAAATAAAGCTTCAACTTCTTTTGGCTCTATCCCTCGTTTGAGCAATTCACTTGCAACTTTGTCACCAACTACACCCGTTTCTTTATATTCACTTGGTAAATTGTAAAGCCTTGCCTGAATATTATTTAGTGTTTGTAAAGCCTTATCTTTATACTCACCCGCTGGTAAGGCTTGTGCTAAATTTTCTGCACTTTGACGGAAATTCTCTGGCAAATCCTTCTGTTCTTGAATAATCTCCTGTCGTCCAGCTTCTGTCAGTAATCGATGATCAATCGTTACTGAACCATCCAGCATACCTGTGGTCTGATCACGAGTAATTTCTTGGGTATTGTTGATATCACGGTTGGTGGTATCTTTCACATTCGTCACAGTACCTTGACCTAAGGTTGCCTTGGTCAGTTGTTCTGTTTCTTGCCCGCTGCTATTGATACCAATGGTCGTTGAACCTTTTGGAGCTGTAGAAGCTTCTTTAGTTCCCTTTTGTGGAATACCAATACTGGTCGATACATTAATTTCAAAAATTAAAATCCTTTAACGTCTTTCCTTTTTCATCCAATAATTTATATACAAAATCAGGTTCAATTTTTAAAAATAACTCAATAACATCATGAATTTTCCAACCATGTATTTCTGGATGATCAATGATTGAAATTAAATGTTCTTTTAAAAATGGAATATATTCTTTGAAGTCCTCATCGATTATTAAACCAAATAAAGAATCTATTCCAAAAGGTTGAGTATTAGCAAGCTCTATTATTTTGACAATATATGGAAACAATTTTTTTCTTGTTAAGGTACCTAGACCATGGTCAGATTTATCAGCCCAATAACGAATAAATGCTCTAAGAACATGTTGCAATGTATCATCATAACCATTTAGCCTATGATCAATAAAACCATTTAATTTATTGTTTTCAAATAATGCAGTTAAAGCATTAAAACCATAATCATCTCCCCAAAATGTCAACAATTTAGCAGCTTGGAATACAATATAGTCATCCGAATTTGTTAATAATTCTCTTAACTGTTCTATACGGCTAACTGAAATATCTTCAGCATCTAAGTCCTCTGCTATATCTGTATAATTGACACTATCAGGAATCTCATTTAATAAGTCTATAATCTTCTGTTCCAACTCTATACTCCTTACAAACTATTTCTTTATGTATTCTGATGGAACACAACCTTTGATTAAGCATTCCCCATCTCTAATAGCATGATTCAAATCTTTATTTGCATCTCTTAATTTATCTCGATTTTTTTTACTAGGATTACGATCATATTTCGCCTGAGCTGCATCGACTTTAGATTGTAATTCCTTTCTAACTTCGGTATGTGTCACAATCTGACTACCAGAAATCTTACCTGCATCAATATCTTCCTGCAATCGCTTCGTATCAATCTTAATTTGCTCACCACCATAATTTTTAGAATCAATAGCTATTGCTGGATCACTTGTTGAAATGTATGGTGTATTCTCAGAATTACCACCTCTAATATGAGATTGAACAGATCCTGTTCCTTCAGGGTTTGCAGCAACCAAATCACCTTTGTCATTTATGTAAGCTTTTGGTTTACCTTTATAATTTTCTGTAGCAGAAAAATCATGATCATTACGAGTAACATAATCAGGAACAGTAGGTTTTACTGATATTTCATCACTATTTTTAGCTTTTCCTTTCCCTGAAATTAGTGTCTCAGCAGCTATACCAACAATAAAAGTAGCACCTAGCTTTGCATTTTGCAGTGATTCCGCATAATTAAGACTTCGTTGAAAATCATCATCGCTTAGTCCAAGCTGTTTCAACTCACTAATTTTTTCAGACCGACTCCAATCATCATATAGACCATCTGAAAGTCCGTAGAGTGATTTTACTAAATGATCTGATACCGCATTTGTAGCATAATCAATATATTCTCCACTAAATTGATTAACTATATATCCTGCTGTTGCTTTTACAGGCCCTCCTAACAACACGCTAGCAGCAAGTTGTATTTTTTCAATGTCAACACCACTATCTACAGAAATTTTTTCTATATTTTTACTAATTTCTGCTGCCGCATGTAAAAATTTAAAACCTAGTAAATCCGTTTCTTTTACAGCAAGAGAACTATCTGTATTTTCAGCTAATATACTAATTAAGGAGTTTGAGTTGACTATTGGTTGCTCTTTAGAGAGCTCAGAATTAAGAATCTGTTCAATGCCACTACCATTCTGACTCAAAATATCTAATTGTTCTTGGACAGCAGATAATTTTTGAATTGCATACCAATAATTATCTGTATCTATAATCTTTTCGACCTCTTTAATTTCAAGACCATTTTTCAATAGCTCCCCTGCAACTTGCTGCCCATATTCCTCTAAACCCTCAAAATCTGCTGGTAAACTATAAAGTTTTGCTTGTATATTATTTAAACTTTGTAAAGCCTTCTCTTTATATTCTCCCTCAGGCATTTGCTTCACAATATTTTCAGCACTTTGACGGAAATTTTCAGGTAATTCCTTCTGCTCTTGAATAATCTCCGCCCGTCCACTCTTACTCAGTAAACGCTGATCAACCGTCACAGAACCATCCAGCATGCCCGTCACTTGGTCACGAGTAATTTCTTGCGTATTATTAATGTCCCGATTGGTGCTGTCTGGGGCATTTGCAACAGTCCCTTGACCCATCGTTGCCTTAGTCAATTGTTCTGTTTCTTGTCCACTGCTGTTAAGGCCAATGGTGGTTGAACCGTTTGGATATTTGGATTTTTCTCCATCTTTGTTGTTCGTGGTTTTGCCTATCGTCGTTGATACATTAAAACCACTGCTACTGTTGTAGTTATGATCTTCTATGTCTTTCAGCGCAAGTTCGCCTGAATAGTTCAGCTTACCGTGATCCGTTAATGTGCCGTCTTCATTCTTCGTCGCATTGGCAATCACACCACCAATACTGGTAATATTTTTAACACCCATCGCATCTAGATCAGCATCGTTCTGCGCATTGCCAATCAGCAGCTTACTAGTGTCATTTACCCATGCACTGTCAATGCTGCCCTTACTTTGGTTATAGCCAGCGCTGATATTGCTGGCTTTACCGTTAGAACCAAAACCTAAGCCAATATTTCCGCCTTTGCTGCTATTACTGCTAGTCTCTGTATCCTGCAAGCTTTCTACATGGATCTGATTTACTTGTAGATTACCTCGGTCAGCGATAGAAACCTCACCGCCCTGAATATTCAGTTTGTCTATTGCACCTTCAGTACGATTCAGCACAACTTCACTATTTACGTGGGTGAGGCTTTCGTTTTGTGATTGGCTGGTTTGCTTGCCTATTGAAGCACTGCCGCCACCGCCATAGGTATAGCTCACACTTTGGCTATTGGTTTTACTATTGCTGTCCTGTTTACTATGCTCGACGCCTGCAGTCACATTGAGGTCTTTGCTGCCATCAAAGGTCGTGGTGCCTGTTGCATTCACTCGGCTGCCTTGGATATTGATGTCTTGGCCTTCTGATTTAAGCTGAAGGTTATTTAAATCTAAGTTGCTACCTTGCCATTGGCTTTGTTCTGTATTCGTGGTCGTCGTAGTTTCAATCCTTTCACCATTGGCACCAATAGTAAAGCCATAGGTTGCACTGCTTGCAGCCGCAGATGCGGCTGCTGCCCCTACAGCAATCTGTGCACTTGCCACATTGGCCGTTGCCATTGCGACATTGGCTTTGCTGTCATCTAAGGCTCCTTTGGTAATTCGACCCGCTGCATAGTCACGTTGTGCTTGGCTATAATCATCTTTAGCTTTAGATAAGGCTTTAGTTGCATCTGCAACAGCTTCTACCGCTAAGATTGCATCTAAATAGGCATTGCGAATGCCGACTTCTGTACTGATGGTTTCAGTATGAGTCTTTTCTTCTGTGGTGGTTTTATTTTCATAACCGCCTATGTTAAGATTTCCTCGACCATGATCAATGATCGTATCACCTGTCACTGTGATATTTTGGCCGAGGATATCTACACCTTCTGCACCTTGAATTGTTAAATTTTCAGTATTGATATTGCCTGACTTATGCGTTGTGGCTGTAGTTTTAACGGTATTCTCTGCGTCTTCAAGTACAAAGCCGCCCACTCGAATGCTGTCTTTATTCAGCTTAACCCCAAGACCTTGTACCGTTTCTTTGCTGTTTGACGTAACAGTTTTGTGTTGTTCTTCTGCTGCATCGAGCGTGACTTTTTTGCCCGCTAAGACCGTGTTCTGTGCATCAATGTTGCTACTGGTCAGTGTCGTTTGACCTGCTGAACCCACATAGACATTATTGGCACCAAGATCGGTCCCTGTTTGTGTTCTTTGCTCAGTCCGTGTGCTCGATGATTCTCCGATCGTGATCTTCGGTGCTTTTAATCCCGGAGCTAAAGCCTCAATACCCGCTAAGCCAACAGCAGTCACTTTCATTAAGTCTTTGGCAATGCCACGATAACCTTTTTGGGTTTCATCCCATTGCTGATCATTGGTTTCTAATGTCGTCAGACTGACATTTTCGGGCAGGGCATTACCATCTTTGGATTTTAAACTGCCATCCGCTTGGCGTTCGAATTGTTTATTGCCAATATAAATATTGTCTTGAGCTTGTATATCATTGGCTTGCAGCTCGATATTTTTACCGGCATTGATATCAACATTTTTGCCAGCTTTGAGCTGTGTTTGTGCAACATCTTCGTCGATATATCCTGATTGACGGTTTTTAAATTGAATTGTATTTTTCTTGGCTGTTTCCGTGCTCTTTATATCAGTATCAATATCTGACAAAAGTTTTACATTGCCTTGGTTTGCCGTAATTTGAATGCTGTCTTTCGCACCAGCTTGCAGGTGCGTGGCTTGAATATCTCCTGTTTGGCTATTGATCAGGATATTGCCACCCGATTGGATGTCGGTTGCAATCGATTGACTGGTCGAAGATTGGATTTTTTTATCTGTTGTAGAGAAGCCACCTTTTTCTTGGGCTGCAAGCTGAGAACTGCGTTCATCTCGTCCATTTTCGATCAAGACATTTTGTCCAGCATCAATCACTACATTGCCCGACGTACTGTTCAAGGTGCTGGCTTTAATCTGAGTATTGGCACCACTTTGCAGGGAAATATTTCCTTTCGCCTGAATCTGCGTCCCTACATCTCGACTCGAAGCATT
Organism: Acinetobacter sp. YH12129; assembly: GCF_013418685.1. Lineage (NCBI taxonomy): Bacteria > Pseudomonadati > Pseudomonadota > Gammaproteobacteria > Moraxellales > Moraxellaceae > Acinetobacter > Acinetobacter sp. YH12129. The sequence continues at coordinate 46,101 of NZ_VPBP01000023.1, read as the reverse complement.
CAGAATCTGATCCTTGTCACCTGCTGAGCTTAAATCACTGCGACTGACATTCACCGTAGAAAGATTCAGGTCTTGTCCCGCTTGGATCGCAATGCTACCTTGGCTTTGTAGATCTGATGCAGTCAGATTGATATTATTCTTGGCATTGGCAACCAGCTGACCATCCGCATCTTGTACATACAGCCCAGCAACACGGCCAATGTTTTCAGCGCTAAATTCACTTAAACCGTGCTTATTTTCAGTTTTAATCGTCGTGGTGATGTTGTTAATGTCTCGGCCCGCATCAAGGGCAAGGATTTGATTGGCGGTCATTGTCCCACCAATATTATTGATATCGGTGTGTGCTGTCGCAAAGACATCTCGACCTTGTATTAAGCCACCCACGTTATTAATGTTATTGGCTTCAAGACTCACCAATTGGCGTCCAGCAATACTGCCTTGGTTGTTTAAATCCCCACTCAGTTTTAAATTGACCGTCTCGCCTGCAATCAAGGCACCTTTGTTGTTTAAGTCCCCCGACTGTACCGCAACATACACTTTCGGTACCAAGACTTGGATTTTTTCGCCATCAACGGTAATGGTTTCTGTCACCAGCCACACCATATCACTGGTCAATCGAGCAATCTGTGCTTCTGAGAGCTTCACTCCAACACTTAAATTAAGATCTTTGGCAGCACTTACCCCAGAATCCATCAAGGCTTTGAATTGATCCTCGAAGTTCGTATAACCATCTAAATAAACTTGACCCGTCAGTTGTGCAATTTGGTCATTGACCAGTTTTTGCTCGTAATAACCATCCCCTAAACGTTTTTGCATATTTTGTGGGTTGGTCGTGAACATTTGCAGCATGTAATCACTGCCTAACCAATTTTTATAATTGGTAAAGGCATCGCTGCTTTCAATCAAAGGGCGGTTATTATTTTCTTTATTAACGCTGTATAAGGATTGCAGCGGTAAGCTGAGTTCTGAGGTATCACCATTTAATGTGCCTTGGTGAGCACCATCATATTTCACCACATCAAGTTTTATTGGCGTTACGATATCAGCTGGATTATAGGGTTTAACACTGTTCCACTTACTTCGTTTACTTGTACCTAATGTATTCCAACCTACATAGTGATACTGTGATGTCCCCGTTTTAATCACACGATGCTCACCCTCAGCATCAATATTATTCACTTCATTTTGTTCAATATTAATGCCTTTCGTCGCTAGAATTTGGCTCTTGTCATTGGTCAGGCTTTGGCCTTTTAGCGTCAGTGTGCCACCTGAAATAATCTCCGCTGGTGCACTGGAATCCACATAGTGTTGGGTTTCGTACTGGTTGTAGATATATCGGGTATAGTCTTCATATTTTTGACCATCCAGATAAATGCTGTCATAACTGCCACGACCTGTAATATGCGATGAATCAAGAATTTCAGCGCTTCCAGCACCTTGATAAGCGGTCACATCTTTGCGGGTTTCTGGTATTTCTTTGACACTTGAACTGAAATGCAAATTTCGGTTGGTCAAAATATCCACGCCTAAGTACATATCACCCACGGATTGAATACGTGCACTGGCATTGTCTAATAATGCGGCAGAGCCTTCTGCCATATGGTTTGCATTGAGTTGTCCACCAACAGTCAGCGCACCTTCGCTGGCAATTAAGGCTTGTTCTCGGTTTTCAATTTTTCCGCCTGCAATATCTAAGCGTTGACGTGCCGCAATCGTGCCTGCTTTGACATCGCCATTGGTTTGCTGTTCTGCATTGAGAAGATGCGCGGCTTGCAGGGCAATATGGTCACCATAGATTTGACCTGTACCCACGTTTTGGATGCCTTGACTGGCATCAATACGAGTTAAACCTTGGCTATTAATGAGGCCGGTATTGTTGACGTTTTCAGCCTGAATGCGTTGATCGCCTAGACTTAATATCTTGCCATTATTGTTTAAATCTTTTGCTTGAAGATTTAAACTCGCTGGGGTGCTATCGACTTTATTTTCTGCAACTACTGCACCGCTATTTTGCAGCTCGCCATTGGCACTGATTTTAATATGCCCGGCTGAAGCAAACACTTGCCCTGCATTGTTAATCCCAACCCCTTGTTCGGTACTGATTAAACTGATTTTGCCCGCATACATTCCGCCTAAGTGACTGGTATCAATGGCAAACTGTGGCACAGTGCCTGCCAACCCCGAAGCCGCCTGTATCGCACCAGCCTGCGGATTAACTTCAATATCATTTTGTCCAGCAACCACCGTCAATTCTTTAGCCCAAATCCCCGCATTGATCTGTGCAGCACGGCTGAGTAACTGGGTATAGTCGGCTTTACTGGCATCCAAGCCCTGACCTGTGATGTTAATCACCCCGTCACGGACTTGATAACCTGTCACTTGTCCATTTTGAATATTCGGATTGGCGGTACTTAAAGTCACCCCACCTGCATTGATAAAACCGCCACCATCGACATTAATCCCAGCTTGGTTGGCAATGATCACATCTGCTTTACGTCCACCGACCTCTACATAGCCATTTAAGTGACTTGGATTGCTGCCGTTCACCTGATTAACAATGACTTTGGCTTCACCGCCTGCAAGCCACGGATTGGCTTGGATATAACCCCCAAGCTGCGTTTGAGTATTTTGGCGGCTGTTATTTAAAATGACACCGTTCTGATTCACATCAAATTGCTGGTAGTGATTCACCGATACCCCAGCTTTGCTTGGGGTTTGAATATTCACCTGCGTTGTGCCATTGGCACTGTTCAATATCGTTGGACGCTGATTGCCTGCCGCATTCGAGTCTGCAACAACATTGCTGTGCGATACACCAATAGATGCATTGATCAGGGCAGTGCCTGTAATCAGCATCAATGAAAATGAAAGAACTTTTAAAGCTAAACTTTTTTCAGAAGCAACGACTGGTGTTTCAAGATCAACCGCTTTATTATTCTGTGTTGAGGCTTGTCCTGCAGCTGCGACATTTTCTGCAACAGCAATCATTTCACCACGGGTTTGACTAAAAATCGTTTTATAGCAGTTCTTATTCATTTTTCAATTACCAATGTGTCTTTATTTGGGAGATTTTTTCGCTTTAATACTACGAGCTCATTTTTTAGTTTGTACTTTTCTTTAGATCAGAATGAATAACTGGCACTAAAACCATAATTCAAATCATAATTTTGGAAATATTCAGGCTTCTTGATTGGTTTACCGATAAATATATCGTAGTAAAAAGTGCCACCCACCTTAAATTGACCACGTAGCCCCATCGCACCACCCACAAGGGTTTTACCTAAAAGCCATTGGGCAGATTGACCATCAACATGCCCAGCATCCAAGGCCATATAGAATTGATGTGCGGGAAAAATAGACATGGCTAAATCATTGCGCCAGTAGAAGCCACGGTCTGCTGCTAGGGTTAGGTCACCATCAAAACCGCGTACTGTATACCTTCCACCAATGGAAAGCCGGTCTTGGATGGTCAGCGGGGTGTCATTGTATTGCGCTCTAAAGGCACTTGAGTAGCTATATTGCTGGTTCTCAAATTGGAACGGAACATTCAGATTGGCATCTAGCGTCCAGATCTTCATCCGTGATGTACCTTCGTTCAGCGCTTCCTCAACTGCTGGTAATGAATCGAATGCACCTGTGCCTCGCTTATACCCTAGACTCAAATCCAGCACTGCAAATTGAATATATTCACGATGATCAAGGTTTAACTGCCAACCCGCAACATCTCTGCGCTGTATGGTCAGTTCGGCATCATCAATATAGCTTTTAGATTCTCGATGCCAGCCTTTCAAGGTCGCTGAGGTTTTACGCTTGGCATCCCGATAAAGCAATCGGGTCAAGCCTAAGTCTTGAGTCTGACTTTCTCCATTATAGTTATAGACATTATTGGTGCCTGCAACAGCTTGGTCATAATTGTATCGACTCGCATTGGCGCTGATCAGCCAGTTTTTATAAGGGACTGAATAATGAAGGGCATAGTTATGGGTTCCGCTCTTCACAGTGGTTCCATTTTGATCCGTAATCTCTTGCTGATCTGCTAAGTTACGGCCCATGGTGACGTAAAATAAGTCACTTCTAAATAAAGGGTTATCGACTGAAACGGTGATGTTACCTTGGTATTTACCGGTTTGACGACTACCGGCATCATCAGCACTTAAGGTCACGCGAATTGGAATTTTTCGCTGTTTCCATTTGACGATAACATCACTTTGATTGGGCGCATCTGCAGGAATAATTTGAATATCAGCTTCCGCTGTAGGCAGTCTTTTTAAGTTTTCTAAGCCTTGCTCTAAGTCACGTAAATTGAGAATATCGCCACTCTTCATTGGAAAGATATTTTTGGCATATTGAATTCGGCCTGCTCGGGTATTTTCCTCATCACTTAAATCGAGTTTGATTTCTCGAACTAATCCCGGAATGACGGTGAGTTTTAATACGCCTGTACTTAAGTTTTGAGGTGCAGCCAATATTCGTGTCGTAGTAAAGCCTCGGCCAATGATGATGTTCTGCGTTTGCGTCATCAACAGATTAATTCGCTGCTCACCCATGCATAAACCTGGAGTAAAACTTAAATCTTTTAACGCTTGTTGCACATATTGATCAAAATGCTTACTCATTTCGCCATCAAGTTCAACTGTCTTGATTTCAAAACAATTCTGATCTTCAAGGTCGGTAAGTTGTACAGCTTCTTTTTTTTGGATGACATCTAAATTAACATCACGTTCTGGTTGTATAATTTTTTCTAGTTCTGCTTGGCGCTGCTGGTTTCGAATCAAACCATCTATCGCTGGATCAAATGTTTCTGCAAATGCAAAAGGAGTAACAACAAAACCACCCAAAGTAAGCAAAATACTTTTTAATACTATATTTTTTTTGAACATAAATTTATTGCATGTTAAATTTTGCGCAGAAATTAACAAATAATGACCAAATATTCAATGGTATTTTATTTTTCAATTTCTCCCATTAGATTGTACCCCTCAATAGACACTTAACTTTCATTCTGCAGGACACCTTCACTTGCCACATGTGTCGTTGATAGCCAATCTGACCATTGTTCTTGATATAACTGTACCATATGAGCACTTGGCTGTTTTTTCGTAAGCGTCCGCTGAACACACCTTATGAATTCATCCTATAAGCCTTAATTTAGTCCCCACTTAAAAACAAGTGGGGACTTAAATTTATGACGACAAATAATCAGACATCCATCGCATCTCTAGCGAAAAAACGAAGAACATACAGTGCTGAATTTAAACAGCAGATCGTTCAGGCTTGTAAAGCACCTGACGTTTCAATTGCTTCGGTCGCTTTGCAACATGGATTGAATGCAAATCTTGTATCCAAATGGATTCGCTTATTTGATGGTAAACCAAAGAATGATCGCTCACCACCACCGAATAAACCTGCATTTATTGCCTTATCCTGCTCTGCACCATTAGATCCTATTTCTACTAATATGTTAACGGTTCAAATTGCTTTACCTCACTCAAAAGCAGAAATTGGCTTTGTGATACGGGTCTGATTTTTCTTGATAAGCTGTGGCTCAAATTTACCCTCACGATCTCTAGGGGTATCTAGTTCAAACTCACCATCATCAGTCAGTAGACGCTTCGTTGTGTAACCATTGCGAGCATTTTTACCTGTTCGTGGACTATTCTTTTCGTAACCTAAATGGTCGGTGAGTTCCGCATTAAGGGCAGTTTCAACAGTCAATTTCTTTAAAGCCCGACTAAAATTATTGAGATCGAGTTCGGTTTTTAGGTTCTTGGCTAACTCTTTAGCGAGTGCCAACATTGCTTCATCTTTCATGGTAAACACCTTTTGTTTGACCCCAACAACGTTGGGGGAGTTTAAGCGTTTACATAGTTTTATTTACAGTCTCAACAAATCCGAAAACAAGGCATCACCATTGCTCATCTAAGGAGTAGACCCAGATACGATATTAGGCATATTTAGGTTTTTTGTCGTGTACAGAGTCAAAAAAGATAGAATCTGGATTTTTATTACATTTACTATCCGTATACTTCAACAGCAGCTTTGAATGTTTCACTTAACCTTAAACTTTTTTTAAAATTAAATATATTTACATATACGTTCTAAAATTTGATATAATTTATTAAAACTTTAGATTCCAAGTGTAAATAATGAGAAGCGCTAATATTCGACGTGATGGCTACTTAAAATTTCTGAATACATGGCAAGACCGTGATGTCATTAAAGTACTTTCAGGTGTGCGTCGCTCTGGAAAATCCACCTTATTGGCAATGTTTCAACAAATCCTAAAAGCACAGGGTGTACAAGCCGAAAACATCATTGCCATCAACTTCGAATTTATGGAATTTGAAGAACTCACCGATTACCGTAAACTACATGATTATGTATTGTCCAAAGTTGATAAAAGTAAAAAAAACTATGTTTTCTTAGATGAAATACAACATGTTACAAATTTTGAGAAAGTAGTCGACTCTTTATATGTTCGGGATTATATCGATTTATATATTACAGGCTCAAATGCATTCTTTCTAAGTGGAGAACTTGCGACTTTACTTACAGGACGCTATATCGAGCAACATGTTCTACCTCTGTCATTCCAAGAATTTAAACAGTGGCATATTGAAAATAATCCGATCATCCAACAATTATCAAATCGTGATTTGTATGCCATGTATACGCGCAGTAGTTTCCCTTATACGCTTGCCATGACTAGCCAGCAGGAAACTTATGATTACTTGCAAGCAGTCTATGCCAGTGTAATGTTTAAAGATGTTATTCCCCGTTTGAATACTGCCGATATTAACTCTCTCGAGCGTGTCGCAAGATATTTGGCAAGCGTGACAGGCTCACCTATTTCCATCAATAAAATTAAAAATACCTTTGTTTCAAGTGGGGTTAAAATTTCATTTGAAACAGTAAAACGCTATATTCAGGGCTTACAGGACAGTTTGTTATTTTATAGTGCCGCACAATTTAAAGTACGCGGGCGTGAGTTATTACAATCCTCTGAAAAATACTATTTAGTTGATGTCGGATTGCGCCGGATTATGTTGCCTGATGCTAATGCTGATCAAGGTCATATCTTAGAAAATGTGATTTATCTTGAGCTTGTCAGACGAGGTTATACGGTCTATGTAGGGCGGGTTGATGAATATGAAATTGATTTTGTTGCTGTCGATACTTTACAGAATTTAACTTATTATCAGGTGGCATTAGAAACGCTCAATGAGGAGACACTCAGCCGAGAGTTACGTCCATTACAGAAAATTTCTGATTCGTATCCCAAGTATTTGCTTACCTTAGACACGATAGGGACTGAAGCGAATTATAATGGTATTGTAAAAATGAGTGCTCTCGATTGGTTGCTATCTGAAAATAAGTAAAGTTGAGGGTAGACATGGATACACTTATTTATTAATTAAAACTCAAAGACTTTTCAGCATTAACCAAGAGTGTGATCAAGCATAATTTCTGCTCCATTTGTGATGGATTGATTTACCTCGACTCGATTTCTATCTGATTAAGATGTATGGTCCGCTTGCATCATGTGAGGACAGGAAAAGGCGAAACGGCTACTTTTTGCATGTGATTAGATAGTTACGGCTGTTATAATCCGTTACTTAACGGGGGATTAATATGTTTAAAAATTTATTACTGAGTTTATTTGTGGCTGTTCCACGGCTTTGTTGCATAAAGATTTTGTAAGCTTCTGATTTAAATAGGTTTGTATGAATTTCAACCTAAAAATTAATGAACAAAATCAGTTGGTTATGTATTTATGCAACAAAGCCTATGTTAGAATATTTTTTTATCGATAGTCCAACATTAAAATTTCGTCTATCTGCGGGCTCAAAGAAACGATTATTACTATCATTGACAATCACGGAACCCACATAGTTTCGATCTAATAAATTATCTAGTCGTGCATAAGTATTTACTTTCCAGTCTTTATTGACCCACAAATAGCCAACATTTGCCGCAACGACCGTATAACTTGGTGCAGTATCAGAGTTGATATCATCGACATAAATCTTGTCCATATAACGTGCTTCTAAGCCTGCCTGAAATCCCTGCTCAGGTTGCCATGCCAAGCCTACAAAAGCTTGATTCTTGGCAATACCTGGAATATATGTTCCTTTTTGTATCAGCGGTTTGGTTGTGGTCGCTGGAATATCAGCATCAAAAGTCGCATCTAAATAACTATAACTGGTTCGAATATTGAGTGCTTGCCAGAGCTGTTTTTGCCACGATAACTCTAAGCCTTCACGTAAGGTTTTTTCTGCATTACGAAATGTGCTTCGCCCGCCATTGGCATCGTCAGGCACAATGTCATTTTTAGTTTCAGTATGAAATACAGCAAAAGTAAATAACCCTAAGGTATTCTGCGATTTTAAGCCAAGTTCTACGGTATCACTGGTCGCAGGTTTTAAATTAAAGTTAATGCCTGAAGTCCCTACTGTAAGATAGGCCATCTCGGTAAAGGTTGGTGTTTCGAAGCCTTTGCCATAGCTAGCATAAGTATAAAGCTCAGGTAATATATCCCAGCCTAAAGCGACAGTTGGAAGTAACTTTTGATAATCTGTTGAACCACTGTCATCACCATTGCCTGTGGTTTAGTCATGGTGCTGAAGCTATTTCTGATGTCTTAATTCTATTACCTGCAACACAGTACATTTAAGTTGATGATGCTACTAGCAATGTTTTAACTATTGGAAAATATTACAGTAATTTAAATTATTTGGGGGAATTTTCAATAAACATAAATTTCGACACGTCACATTGTGTCGTTAGTAAGTAGGATGATTCAATCACTTCAAACTTAGCATTGGTATAACCCTGCCCTATGAGACAGCTTCATAATAAGGCTGCTTATATCTAGAATACTGTGGCAGTTTAAAGTTTTATTTTAATTTTACCTCAAACCACATTTGATAAATAATGAAGAAAACCTAGATATAACCCCCACAAACTACTGATATTTTTAATTTGCTAAAATTTTACATTGATCATATTTCATTCATGTAATTGTCATTTTTGCTTCTTATGATGAAGCTTTTTAAACATGATGCTTCAAAAAAATGAAAAAAAAACCACTAACCTTAGCTTTATTAGCTTCGACAATTTTATTAACCGCATGTACTGATGATGGGGACAATGGTCAAAATGGATTGAATAGTTTGATTCAACAGACGCCTTTAGTACTTGGAAATGATGATTGCTGGAGTGCTGGAACACGTATTGAAAGTGGTTTGGATAAAAATCAAAATGGTGAGTTGGATGCGAATGAAATCCAGCAAAGCTCCATCCAGTGTGGTCCAAACTTATTTGCCCAAGGGGTTGCATTGCCTTACCAAAACTTAACAAGCTTTAAGGCGAATGGAACAACTATTGCGAGTGCATTTACACTTCGACAGGGTGGCTTTGGCTCTGATGTTGCTGCCCATCCTACGAACAATAAACAATTTTACGCAATCACAGATCGTGGCCCAAATGCTGACTATAATGATGGCGTGAATGGTGCTGGTAAGATTTTTCCAATGCCAGACTATATACCTAAAATTGGGTTGTTTGAGGTACAAGATGATGGCTCAATCAAACTCATCAAAACGATTTTATTAAAAGATCGTGATGGAAATAATATTAGTGGATTACCGAATACTGCTGCACTAGGTGGTACAGGCGAAACACCTTACGATATTCATGGCAAGGTCATCGCTAAAGATCCATCAAAGCCTTATGACCCAATAACGAACCCTATCAAACTTGATGATTACGGTCTCGATTCTGAAGGTTTGGCAGCATTGAATGATGGTACATTCTGGGTGAGTGATGAATATGGTCCTCACATTGTGCACTATGATGCCAATGGAAAAGAAATTGGTCGTATTAATCCTTTTGTAAATGATGTGCGCAATACCTTCACTTTACCGCAAGAATTTAGTTATCGTCGTGCCAACCGTGGTATGGAAGGTTTAACTATTACACCTGACCAAAAAACATTGGTTGGGATTATGCAATCGACAATGGACTTACCGACTAAAGCTGTTAATAAATCAACCTTAACACGTATTGTGACGATCAATCTTGAAACAGGAAAAGTTGCTCAGTATCTCTATCGTCAAGAAATTGATGCTAACTCAAACTCAGCTATTATTGCGATTAATGATCATGAGTTTTTAGTACTGGAACGTGATGGCAAATTCCTTAAAGACGATCCGAATATCATGAAACATGTTTATCGTATTGATCTGAAGGATGCTACCAATTTGGAGGATATCGCAACTCAGGGCGATCTAGTGCAAGATCCTAAACTTGGTTTAACGATTGCAGGTAAAACCCTCGAGCAATATTTCATCAATAACGATAAAAAATGGGAAGCATTACAAGCACTAAATATTCAGCCAGTAAGTAAAACATTGGTATTGGATATGGGTAAACGTGTAAGTTATGCGCATGACAAAATGGAAGGTCTATGGTTGATTAACCGACAAACTCTTGGCATTGTGAATGATGATGACATGGGTCTTTGGACAACCAATGGTTTAGAGCAAAAGTATTTGGATAATGTGGGCATGCGTGTCGATACACCTACCTTATATATTGCCGATAAGTTAAATCTTTTCAACCCATAACAATGAATGAAGCCCAAAAGCTAAAACTTTTGGGCTTTTTAAATTCAACTTTTGTCTAGAGAGAAAAATGAGAATAACTCAATCGGCTTTGATAACTTTCTTGGCAATTACAGTGCTACCATCGCTGAGCTATGCATCTCCCAAAGTCACATCTCGCGAATACAAAGTACTATTAGATCCCATAAATTTTAATTATGGAAATGAAGCAAGCAGCATAAATAGCTATTTTTCAGCGGTGAAAAATGCGATTGAAAATAAAATCAGTCGTGACGTAACTGGTGCTATGATCTTTGATACACAAAGAGAAATCCGCTTTTACGATACTCAAGGAAGCTGTACTTTAAAAAATATGGGATACAGCTTCAGAGAGCGTAATGAAAATGGTACAAAAGAAGTAACTTTAAAGTATCGTGGATATGACCATTATATTGCTGACTTCAAAGATTTGACTAGCAATGTATCAGGCGCAAAAACTAAGCTAGAAGATGACATTACTCGTAAAGATAACTTGAGTTTCCTTGTAGTTGCAAGCAAGTCAACAACCGTACCAACCTCGCGAACCATTAACGATTTTGAGGATATCAATATTCTATTTACTGGCTTCAAAAATGACTATAATTTTAATAATAGTCTAGCCCTGAATCAAGTTGGTGGTCTAACTATCTATGAACGAAAATATAGTGGTGCAACGATTGATTTAGGTGAATTCGATGCAGATTTAGAGTTAAGTTTATGGTATACCCTATTGCCTTACGGTAGTCTAAAACCTGTTTTAGCAGAAATTTCGTTTAAATATTCAGATCCCAATGCGAATTTCACAAGAAAAGTAGTTGATCGTGCTGCTTTAAGCTTCAGTGCTTTAAAAGGTTTAACCCAATATAATGCACCAACTTCGACAGCAACAAAGACTCAGTTTGTGTACCAATATCAATCAAATTTCTGCAATTAGCCTTCATACACATCTAGAAAATTTAACCTGATAGAAACAATAAAAAATGGGTAACTGTCAGATCAGGTTTGAGATACAAGTTATCCTTCTCTGCCCCAATTTCAAGCCCAATATTTAAAGCTTGGGCTGTTCTAAACACATTAATCACACAGCCTAAACCGAGTGAATAAATCGGCTGTCTTAATAGAACAACAACAGCACCTAGAATATGCTCAACTTCAGCCACAGTTTCAGGCTCGTATAGGTATTTTCCGTTCGCTTCTACGTGATTGTCAGTTTAGGACGCAAACTGGGGCTCATCCCGCCTGCACGTCCAACGCACAGCTTGGGGTATGAAGAATCACTCTATTGGTTCAGAGTATTGGCCTTCTTCGATGGCAAACGCAGCCGCATGTCGAAAAGGCCCATCAGGCGAAAATAGCAAGCCCCCCATTTGATCACTTACCGTGGCAGTTGGGACAATGGGGCAACACTTGATATGCCGAGCTTAAGAGGGTGAATAAGAGGGATGTGAACCGCCCCAAGGAATGGGGCAATTGGGGATGCGGTAACAACTCCTAACCGCATCAAGAATACCAAACTTGCAAAAGTCCCAAATTGGGACTAATATCTATTTATGAGAATTATCGCACTATCAACCTTAAAAACATTTTGGGAAGACAGCTCAGAATACATTGACGCTAAAGAGCCAACGTTAGCTTGGTATAGGCATGCATTAAACGCTGATTGGGGAGCACCGGCGGATGTGAAACAGGACTTTAGAAATGCCAGCATCCTCAAAGATGGGCGTGTCGTGTTTAACATTGCCGGTAATAAATACCGGTTAGTTGCTTGGATCAATTATGCGTACAAAGTGGTTTACATACGGTTTATCGGCAGCCATGCGCAATACGATAAAATTGATGTACAAACGATTTGAAGCCAAAAGGTAGTAACAAGAGGTAAATATAATGGACATCAGACCTATTAAAACAGATGCCGACTACCGCGCGGCATTAAACGACATCGAAAACCTAATGATGGCGGAGCCTGATACCGTCGAAGGCGAAAAGCTGGACATTTTGGTTACGTTAGTCGAGGCCTACGAAGCAAAGCATTTTCCAATGGATTTGCCAGACCCTGTTGAGGCAATAAAGTTTGAGATGGAGCGCAAAGGCTTAACCGTTAAAGATCTTGAACCCATGATAGGTAAAAGCAATCGTGTTTATGAAATCCTAAACCATAAGCGATCACTCACGCTAAAAATGATTTGGAAACTTCATGAAGGGTTAGGTATTCCAGCAGAGTCGCTGATCAAGCCACCGCAAGTTCGCGCTTTATAGTGCTGCGAATCAAAATTAGTTTGTTATGAATGACGCTCGCTACCCAAACATTTCTGCTATTGATAACAGGCTAGCTGAGCTTGAAAATGAAAAGCAGCAGCTTCTCGCATTAAGAGAGGCTTTGCGTAGCGCTCAAATCGAGCGTTCAGTACAGACATTCACGCCAGAACAAAAGGTCGCCTTATTCAGACAACGATTTCGTGGAAGAGAGGATATCTTTGCCAATCGTTGGCAAAATCAACAGGGGCGCAGTGGCTATTCCGTAGCCTGTGATAATGAGTGGGTAAGCGGGCTATGCAACAAACCCCGCATTAAATGCCAAGACTGTTCACACCGAAAGTTTAGCGAATTAAACGAGCACATTATTTACAGGCACCTTGCCGGTCATCAAGTGGTTGGTCTGTATCCACTACTTAAAGATAATTCGTGCTATTTGTTGGCAGCCGATTTTGACAAAGGCTGTTGGCAAGAAGAAGTCAAAGCAATGTCTAAAGTGTGCCAAGCGTTTGATATTCCGCACGCGATAGAAATCTCGCGTTCTGGCAACGGGGCTCACTTATGGATATTTTTTGAAACCAATATCCCAGCGAACCATGCTCGGGCACTGGGTTTCGCTTTGCTTGATAAAGCCATGGAAATATTTCCAAATCTATCGTTTGACTCCTATGACAGGCTCTTTCCTAACCAAGATGTACTTCCTGAAGGCGGGTTTGGCAATCTCATTGCGTTACCACTTCAAAAGGAGGCTCGCCTTTCAGGTCGTAGTTGCTTTGTTGACAGTGACCTGAATGCCATCGATGATCAATGGCGGTACCTTGCTGAGCTTAAAACGCTCACTCAGTCGAGTATTGACCAACTCATAACAACTATTTCACCCAACACCCTATTACTGTCCGAGCAAGGGCTAACAGACAACCGCCCTCCTTGGGAAATCACAGCCAAAGCCGCACCAATAAAATTAGAGTCTTTGCCGAAAAACGTGACCATTACCTTGGCCAACCATATCTACTTTTTGATGAGCGAGTTACCTGGGCCATTACTGGCCGGACTAAAGCGATTAGCTAGTTTTTCTAATCCTGTGTTTTTTAAAACACAAGCGTTGCGCTTTTCAACCCATGGCATTCCGAGGTTTATTTCCTGTGCTCGTATTGAAAACGGTTATCTAGCACTACCGCGAGGCTGCCTCGATGATGCGATTGCTTTGCTACAAGAGCAAAACATTTCGCCACTATTTGACGATAAGCGTGAAATTGGTAAACCATTATTAAAGCTTACCCCTGAGTTCACTTTGCGAAAGAACCAGCGTGACGCAGTGGCCGCAATATCTAAACATGACTTCGGTATTTTGCATGCGCCAACTGCATTTGGAAAAACGGTTACTGCCATTGCTATGATCGTAAAACGCAAAGTAAATACCCTCATACTGGTTCATAGCCGACAACTGCTCGAACAATGGCAAGAGCGCTTACGCACGTTCCTACCCGAAGTAACCATTGGCAGTATAGGCGGAGGTAAAAGAAAGCCGAGTGGCATTATCGACATAGCCACCTACCAAAGTTTGGTTAATAAAAAAGACAATTCCATCACTCCTCTCATTCAAGACTACGGCCATATTATTGTTGACGAATGCCACCACCTATCTGCACCAAGGTTTGAAATGGTACTCAACGAGGTAAGAGCAAAATATGTATTGGGCCTTACAGCAACACCAGAGCGACAAGATGGTCATCAAAAGATCATTTTTATGGCGGCAGGGCCTATTCGCTACAAAGTGAAACAAAGCCCTGATGAGCAATTTACTCAAACCGTGATGATTCATCAGCTCTACGATGTACCAGCAGCAGAGCTTATAAAAACAGATGAGCGCCCCAAAATAAGCGATGCCTACCGCTGGCTCGTCAATAATGAGCAGCGCACTTCAAAAATCGTCTCAGACGCCTACGAGTGTGTTCAAAATGGCGGACACCCGTTAGTCCTTACAGAGCGTAGAGAGCACGCAGAATCCATACACTCACGACTTACCGAAATGGGTATAAGCACTGTCGTACTTAAAGGCGCCATGAAAGCTGCGGAACGCAAGAACGCTGACAATCATCTGCAATCGGCTCAAGTCGTCGTCGCAACAGGAAAATATGTAGGCGAAGGGTTTGACCTACCAAGACTGGATACGTTGTTTTTGGCCATGCCCATCTCATGGAAAGGAACATTGGCTCAATATGCCGGTCGTATTCATCGTGAATCGGAAGGCAAAACACAAGTCACTATTCACGACTATGTGGACTGCACTCTCCCTATGCTGCAACGCATGTTTAAAAAACGCGAGAAAAGCTACAAGGCTATGAGGTACGCCCTTGAGTACATTGATGACAACAGTAACAAGCAACCTTCATTGAAATTAGAAAACATCCCTTCACCAAATACCAAGCCAAAATAAACAGCAGCACTTCATTAAACACTTCCCCATGCCTTTACCCCCATACGCCAAAACTGAGCTAAATCAGCTGTGGTTTGTGCTCCACAATTGGAAATAAATTCAGCAATCTCTAAGTAGCTGGCACCTTGAGATTGTTCACCATCATAGTATTGAAGCTGTGTCATGGCCGACGAAAAATGCAGCCGCTTGTCACCGTCGCGGTCAAACCGTTTTGTTAAGAAGGTATGGTGCTGTGACGAAAATTGCCTCATCTCACTTGGAAACATGTCAACACCTGCCGCTAACGCCAATTCATAACAGACCATCTCCCACGCGCCCACATCATGGGTATCGTTTAAATTGGGAAACTTAGCAATCCACAAGTGGTCTTGTTCATCTGTGACACAAGCTTTGGGCCTTGCACCACCTAATGATGAGCCTGGAGAAATCAGCATTTTCAACCAGCGGTAATACTCGTCACTGTCGATGTTATCGTCTTTTTCAATCTGCATTGCTGCATGCTCTAGCTCTCGCAAAGAAGCCATTGGCGGCGCAGCAAATTCAGAATTGTCGTCCAAAAAAGCATTCGAGCCTGTTCGCTTAAATCGAATACCACCCATCCGGTAAGAGTCATTTACGCCCAGCAGGTAATCCAATTCGTTTAATCGACTTGTTGCTCGAATGCCTTTGCGCGCCTCAATCGCCGCACGCCGCTGCATTAAAATACGCCCCCATCTATCAGGCGATGAATCAAGAAATGCGCGGAAGCTTTTATCGACTTCATCGTTTTAGAGTACACCGGAGTGGAGGGTCAGGATGGGATCAATTTGCAAGCGATAGGCTGAGGTTAAAAATGCTTTATCGTAGGCAAAACTAAACACGCCACCTCGGCTTGAATCGCTGTAAGAAAGCAGCCCTATTAGCAAAGGTGCTTCAATTGGCTGCCAGTCGGCATAGACTTCAACGATTTCACGGCTCATCTTGAACCTTCCAGCAATTTTATGTTTTGCAGCTTGATACCCACTTCATCATGGGCGGCCATTTCTGCAAAGTTGCTTTCCATGCCAAGAACGGCCATCACCTTTAAGTAAGTGCCTATGGCAACGCCCGGATCACCGGCTAAGACTTAATTCACGGTTTTATGATCAAAACCAGTACGTTCACACAGTAGCTTTTTGGTAAAACCACGTCTTTTCATCGCCAACAGCAAGTCTTCACCAAACTGCGTCAGGATTTTACGCTGCTTTGGAAACAATATATTGTGTAAGTCACGCTTAGCCATATCACCAACCAAAGGGACTATATTCCCACTTTACTCAATATAATTGGATTTATATCCTACTTTTAGGTTTAGCTTGCGCGTTGGCCAAGGCGATGATGTGAATCCCTGAATGCCAAAGGTCATCAAATTACACTTTTATGCGCATAAAAATGTAAAATTCCGCACTTTTCTGCGCGTAAAAGTGTAGGCTGAGTTATACTACAGGCAGTTAACAGTCTTAATTGGCGGGAAATGACAATGCAGCGCAACTTACTAAACGCCCTAATAACATGGAAAAATCAACCGGTGCGCAAGCCATTATTGATCGATGGTGCAAGACAAACAGGTAAAACCTATCTGCTACAAGAGTTATTTGGGAATACCTTTGCCAACATCCTTCGTATCGACTTCCTTGAAAACCCTGCCTACAAAGAAGCGTTCGATGGCTCTCTGTCACCTGACGAGCTAGTAATGAATATTGAGTTGTTAACCAACCAAGCGTTCAACCCAGAAACCGATCTGCTGATATTAGATGAAATTGGCGAATGTGAACGTGCCGTTACCTCACTAAAGTACTTTGCTGAAAAAGCACCGTCCTATTTTGTCGCTGCCAGCGGCTCGAATATTGGTTTGCTCAACACCTTCCCTGTGGGCAAGGTAGAACAATACAATTTACGACCACTGACCTTCCAAGAATTTATTTACGCATCCAACGAGCAAGCGCTGATCAAAGCGTTTGATAGTCAAGCAAGCACACCGGCAGTACACACCAAATTGATGGACAAACTCACTGACTACTTTTTTACTGGTGGTATGCCGGAAGCCGTTTCTGCTTGGTATCAGTATAAGGATTCAAGCATTCTAGAGCGTGTTGAAAAAGTCACAAAAATTCATGCCGATTTAGTGGAAGGTTATCGCCGCGATTTTGGTAAGTACGCGGGCAAGGTCGACACCACACTGATTGAATCGGTATTTAATAGCATTCCAGCCCAGCTATCACTTGTCAGCGATGAGTCGGTTAAACGCTTTAAATTTAAGCATGTGCATGAGCGTAAATCTCGTTATAGCGATTTTGAAACCGCGATCCATTGGCTTAACTGCTGCCGCCTAGCTTTGCCAAACTACCCTATTGAAGGATTGCCGAAATCTCCGTTAGCGGCCTATAAAAAAGAAAATATGGTGAAACTGTTTTTGTTTGATGTGGGTCTGCTTAATCATATGCTCGGCAGCAGTTATAAAGAAATTAAGCAACAAAACTATGAATACAAAGGTTATGTGGCTGAAAACTTTGTGCAACAAGAGCTCACTGCCATTGGCGTTGACCCAAGCTATTCATGGAATGACGCCCGTGCCGAAATCGAATTTATTTTGGCGACCGATGAAGGCGATATCGTCCCTGTGGAGGTCAAAAGTGGTAAACGTACAAGAGCAAAATCGTTGGCATCCTACGTTGAAAAATGTACTCCAAGTAAAACCTTTAAGTTAACGGGTACACAAGGCTCATCCGCATTAGAGCAAACCAATATCGTGATGCCTTTGTATTTCACGCAGTATTTACCACAGAGATGGTAAAAGCGCGTTACTTAGACCCCGAGGTCTACACAAAGTGACTTCATAGGTAACAATTTGTAGACCTTTGGTGGGCTTACAACCTTTCAACCAACCCTCAATCGGTTTTTTGCTAACGTCATTTGGCCAGCCTATCGCCTCATCGTTTAAAGCAAATCACTCAAGCGATTTAACAGTGCTTTACGGCTATTATTCGCCACAACAAAGCGCTTAAAACGTTGTTCAAACGCCGCTTCATCAGCTTTGAACTGATAGGCCTCAAACAGCTGATGCAGATAGCGTGATGCCGCATCGTAACCACTGGCGCAAGTTCGATCCGCTTGCTCTTGTGATTGCTGCCAGTAGTGCTCACGTTGATTGTAGATATACGTCAACGCTTTTTCTTTTTCCGCTTTTTCGATAGCTAATTTTTTTGCGAGTGCTGCGGCTTGCTCTTGCTGTAATTGACTTTGCGCTTGCTCAATGAAAGGAGAAATGACGGCGGAAGTTAACCAGTATTGATAGATCTCGTCTGTGTTGACAGGTTCTTTTCGCGTCAGCGCTAAGGCTTGGTGACGGGTTAGCTGGCCTTGCTCAAACAACGTGCGTAATAGCGTGTCTTTCTCTGCTTGCGAGAGATTATGGATCCACGCATCAAGCGTAAGCTGAGTTTGTTTGGCTTGGTGACTGGGTTGTTCGCTCAGCACCATGGCGAGCGCCTTAACCAATGCTAAGGGAATATCATACAGCGCAGCAAACGACTGCTCCTCTTCCCTGAGGTGCTCAAAATCGAATTGAATTAACGGCACTCGCTCAACGCCATCATTAAAATCAAACGCTTTGAGCCACATTAAGTACACAAGGCGCCAATCCCCTTGCATTAACCCGCCGCGTAAAGCGGCTAAATGCTGGAAAAAGTCGTCAGCATGCTCATCGTCAAAATACTCATCACACTCCTCAAGGGAAAAAATCAGCAACTGCCACTCATCGTTTTCGTGAACATGAAGTCCATCACTTGAAAAGCCAAGTAACGCATCTGGAAGCGTTCCTGCTGGTAGCTTGATGTATACATCGATTGAGCCCCAATCGGCATAGTAAAAACCGATATCAAAGTATTTTAACATCAGCTCAAAAGGCTCGGCCTTTAGATCACTGTAGGTGTAATACACCTGAAAGGCCGTAGCGCTGATCTCGGCACGGCTTGAAATGGCTCTGAGTGCTTGACGTGCTTTAGCATCTAAATACCCATCCAGACGCTCAAATTTATAGTATTGAAATTCGCTCACGGTGACCTTGCTATTTATTTATTGTGAATTGAAAAGTTTGTTTTAACAAAGGCTGTACCTGAATCACTCTGGCGACTTGTTCAGCGTTTATATAACGTCTTGGGTCAATCGTTACAAATCCCCAAAACTGCAAAAATCGCTCAATAAATCGTGATTCGATGAGCATACTTAAGTTTCTTTCTGGCGAGAAGTAATCATCCGTAGGGAATACCAGCAATAGATTAGGGAAAGCTGTCATCACCTCTTTCACAAGCTGCTCCACACTGTTGTGGCTTTGAATACGCCACAGCATAAACAACCAAAAAGTGCGCAAGTCGACATCGTATTCGAAACTGTCCAAATAACCCCAGTTATATTTGCTGATAGCGGCCTCTAACATAGGTTTGAAAAAGGCCTGTATGCCTAGCGCTTGATACTGCTTTTGCGCTGATTTTTTTACATGGTAGCGGCCACTGCGCCGATAAATAATACCGCTAATTTCGGCAAGCACTCGGGTGTAGTGCAAGGCATTAAATTTGTCTTCATTGCTGCCCGAAAACTCGCTGATGCTTATACTACGTTCTAATTGAGCAACGGCAAACTCAGGCAATAACTCACTGGCCTGTTTAACCAACTTAGCCGGTAAGTTGCCTTTACTCGTGGCTTTGAAGGAGCCTTCTTGCGCCATGGCCTCATCAAGAATGAGGGCTAGATAACGCATTATTGGGCTGGCAGAAAGAGAGTCGGGAGTGCAAATTGTCACCCACTTTAATTCATCAAAAGGCGCATAAAGCCAATTGGCCATTTGCGTTGGCGTTACGCCACAAAAATCGGGATGAGGTTGATGATTGCGTTCTTGCACTTTGTGCTGCAAAGCGGCATTGAGTTCATCAAGACTCAAATTTGGGTTCATTGCCAGCATGGTTTCAACATCATCGAAGACTTGGGCATGTTGCTTGGAAACGCTGCTCATACAACAACGTTTAAATTTTTTACCACTGCCACAATGGCAAGGATCGTTTCGGCCGAGCTTCATTACTGTCCCTTCTTATTGTTATAGAAAAAGCGCTGCATTTTCTTGTTTACGCTGCTCCAATGTCTTAGCAATCACGGACATTGTTGTTTTACTGATCCCTTGTTGCTTGGCAAGATACGTAAATTGGCTGATGGCTTCTGCGACTTCTTCAATAACTTGCTTTGCATCATTCCAATTCGCAAAGCCAGCACTAGTAGCAAGTTTTTGCATCACCTTAAGCGATGGCACTTTGCCATAACCGCCGAAAGCAGTGGCGTGTTCGTTGAATGGATGTGGGCTGTAGGTAACATCGTAAAAAGGTGCAGGGTTCCATTGACCGTCATCCGCTTGCAAAAACGCCCAGTTTTTACTGTGGTCGTCTTGGTTAGACGACAGCAGGTTAAAAACGGCACGGCGAAATTGCAGCTGCCCAGCAGCAGGAGATTTACACAACTGACGGCTGGCTTTGATCAAGTCAATATAATCTAAACTTGGCGTTCGAAAGTCTGCATCCAGCAGCCCGCAAGCGCTGTGCATATGCAAGCGACCTGAACTGCGATTACCGCTTAAACGGGCCTGCTCCGTGACATAATCAAAACGCTTAAGCGCCAACCAGGCAGACGCACCGCTTGTAGTTGGTGCTTCAATGAGTTGCCAGACTGGTGGTTGGCACTTGGCAAGCTCGGCCATTTGCAAATAAACCGCTTCACACAACCCTTCTTCATGCCCGAGCGCGAGATTTTTCGAGGTAAACTTAATCAGCCAAGCCTCATCTCCAGGCTGAGCAAAGGTTCGACAATGCTGAGTTTCCCCTGCAGGCATATAAATCTGCGCCTTAGGCCTTGCTCCACCCGAACTACCACCGGCGACTAATGCGGCCAACACCTGTTGCGTATGCCCATCTAACTCATCGTGATTATCATCCATATAATCTGACATTGAAGCATCGAACAGCGTTTGTGCTTCTAAGCCCAAGGTTGCTAAATCAATGTCCGCGTATGTCGTGGCTGAAAACTCAGACACCGGAGCAAAAGACAGCGCTCCCATGCCTTTATCACCGACAAAGGCCAGTCTATCCATCGCCGTTAATTGATTAGGTAGGATGCCCTTTTGCCGGAAAATACGATCTTGTAACAACATGCCCCAGCCATCGGGCAAACAATCCCCAAATACGCCATGTACACCTTGGTGCGGCGCTTTAGGTGCGGCTTGAACTAGCGTATTCGCTTGCAAGGTAAACGGTGATAAATTGCCAAACTGCTGCAAATAGTCGTCAGTATACTGAAAAAAAACGCCTTGCCGATTCTGCGCCAAGACTCCAACAGATATCTGCTCACCTGAGCTTAGCGTACGAGTAACATTAAGCTTCTGAATCGGTTTAAAACTCATCTTTTAGCACCTCATCAATACTCATGGGTATAGCAGCGCGTTCTTTGCTAAGTTGCGTGAGCTGATAAAGCCTATCTAGCGAATCAAGTGTCTGCCATAGCAACAGCAATTGACGAAATGAAATTTGCCCGGTCAGCTCAAATTTCTTAATGGTGGCCGCAGGTACGCAGCTTCGCTCAGCCAATGCAGCGCGCGACAGCTTTGCCTGCTTGCGTAACTCACGTAAATAAGCCGCATAAGCTTGGCTTACATCGGTATCATCAAGTAAGGTAAAATTCATCCGCAAAGACCAAATGGATACAGTTATATCCATTATAGCGAAATAAAACATAAAGTGGATACTATGATATCCATAATTGCGTAGAGTGTTGAAAAAATCACTCGATAAAGCCCTTCAAAACTGCTATTTTTAGACCCTAACAGCAGCATAAGATTAACCCGTTAGGTCAGGTGGCCTAACTTAAATAAAAAAGTCTCCGACAAACCCGGTACGGTTCAGCCATATATAACTCCATCAACCTGATTTTTTACCATTCGGTTTACCTAATTAATCATCACAAAATTATGTTGGTGATTATTTGGTAAATTTTTAAAAACTTATGTGACCAAAATTAAACGATCTTAATAAACATTAATTCCAATAAAAATATTTTAAAACGTAAGTTATTGATGTTATTGTACTTATATACACAGCAATTTATACAATTTAATGTAAATTATGTTGGTGACTATTGCCAAGGTTGGGGTATTTTTATGATCTAACTTTTACTACTTTGTAGCAGGAATCACAGCCATACAATCAATCAATCCCAACCTCGGTAATAGCTTAAAAATATTACTAATAAAAATAGAACCAAATTAAATTATGCACACCAAAACTATAAATTGTGTCTACTTTTCTACACTTACACAATAAATACCGTTAGATTACTTGAAAAGTAAACAGTTAAATAGTAGAAATGTATCATAGTTATATTTTAATAATCTAAATATGTGCCGTGGAACGCGTAAACAAGTAACTTCTGAATGTTCATTTAATTTTGATAACCCCAAAATTATCTTCAAGCGAGATCTTTCTAAACTCGCATTAAACACTCATCCAGATTTTGCTGGCATTCATCACTGCTATCACATGGCCTTTCGAGCTCTACGATTAACTTCTCATTTTCGTTTAGCATCAAACAAACTCAATGTTTGGTCTATAGCAGGAATATCCAATTTCTGGATCGCTGATAATTTTGATTTGTACCTGCATCACATGAAGCTTCCGCCTTCACCTCAGGAATTACATGTATATACGTTCCCACCTGATGCCAACTTACAACAACAACTCAAACACTATGCAAGCTTTGAATTCTTAAGTTTTTTGCAAGCAAATACTTTTGATATACACAATTTAAATCCGCAGCATCTTCAGCAAGCGATCAACCGATATATTTCGACTGAAGTTTTACTCGACTTTAATCGCTTACATTCATTCAAAGCACATAAAACGCTCAGTCTTGAGGGGCTTGGTAAGTTACTCAATTTTAGCCATACACAACTCCACAATAGAAACAGAAAAATCCATGCACGTCGCCAGCATCTACTTGACGAAGTCAGCAAGCAATCAAAAGTCGTCGATCATTATTTAAATCAAAATGATTTTTCACCAAATCCAACAGATTTTTGGAATTGTTCATATGCACGAAAGTGAAACTAAGCCCCTTCCTCAACCCAAAATTTTATTATCAGACTTATTAAAAAAGCTTTTTAATGCAGAGGATTTGTGTCTTCATGCACATATTAACTTTATCGCAGATCTATTGGTTTACCATGACTGCTCAGATTATCTTAAGGGGCTTGTTCTCAGTGAGATTGAATCTGATATTTCTACAAGTTCACCACCTCGCATTCCCGCTACTCTCCAAGCGTCTAGAAAATCTAAAATTGGTGATTCCCCAATCACGTATTACATCAACAGTATTGCCAGCATTTATCATGCGCACACGGAACTACTCACCTGGAATGTGCTCGTCCTTAAAGCAGCACTATATTTATTAGCATTGCCGCAGATCAAACCAGATTTATTTGAAAAACAACATACAGAGCATCTCAATACGATTAAGCGCTTATTTCAGCGTTTCCGCGTTGCAAACAAGTCTTTTTTTGCAAAAAAAAAAGATGCTCACGCATTAGATTATCAAGCATTCTTAACTCTTAAATTCCCTGCTTTATTTCTATCATTAGAGCAATTTGTAGAGTCTGCTCTTCAACCTGAAGCAGATCAAGAACTAAATGATTTTCAGAAAAATTTCTGTGATGAATTACGTATTGCATTCAATTATGTACTAAAAAGCCGTCCAAAAATTGCCAAATCAAGTGTAGATAGTAAACTGCAATATCGTACATGGGATACCGATGGAACTATTAACGAAATCATTGAGACTAAAAAAAGTAATAGAGGTTTAGCTAATGAGCAAGCCCTTGACGAGCAAGAAGACCCCTCTGTTATTGTTCAAGCAGATCAGATTACACCACTTGCCAGACATTCTAAAAATGCCCAACGTATGGCACTTTCGTTAATTCCAAAACATATGCAACGACAAGATCATTTGCTCACTGCAAGTTGTTTACTCCCAAGTGTTTATACTATTTCTGACCTAATTACATACCTGTATCATGATGATAAAAAACATAATGATAAAAGCGTGCTCGTTGTATTACTTTGCTTAATCACAGGCGTTGGCTTTAAAGACTGGTTAAATTTTCAAAAAAGGCGTGTAAAAAGATTAAATCATCGCCAAGTCATTAAATTGCAAAGTGACCAATACTATCTCTCAACCAAATTCAGCATTTTTGAAGATGCAACGTTTGAATATCCGGAGTCACTGATCAATAACACCGTTCATTTAGATATCCCTATCCCAAATCACTTTATTGATCGTATCAAAGCAGAACCAATCATCACTGAAGATGAGCTAAAGAAAAAAATTAGAATAATAAAAGATGAAGTCAAAATTCCTCAGCTGAACTTATCAAAAACTAGCTCATTACTGCATCATGTTATTTTGCAAAAAACAGGCAATAGGCAACTTGCTGACATCATCACTGGTGTAGATGCAAGTCACTCTTCTTCAAGCTCTTACTGCCATTACAATGTAAATAAATTACAAAAAAATTATGTCAAAGTTTTATCTGAACTATGTACACAGCTCGCTGAAAATGACTACGGTGATATTGTCTATAGTGATCAGTCCATCTGCTTTGGTAGCCAAAAAGCACCAAGTAAAAATGTCATAAAGGACATCCTTTTCTATCTTTACACCAAAATTTATACGACTTCAGATAACGACTGGGTAGAAAGTTTTAATGCTTATAGCATTTGGATGTGGCATATCCTACTTTTGTTTACCGCTGCACGACCTGTTCGGGACTTTCCAGGTTTTTTGAATAATATAAGTTTTCAGCAACAGACAATTATGCTGTCTGACAAAGAGGTCGGTGGTAGACGTGGCTTTGGACGCTTGATTCCACTTTGTGCATTTCTCATCGGTGAATTAAAGAAATATCTTCGTTTCCTCGAACATATCCAACAACATTACATGGCGATTAACCGCGAAATCTCAGCCCAAATTGATGCCATATTTAATAATGAACAGCCTCTGTTAAATCTTTTACAAAATGGCACACTCACTCCGCTTACACCTTCCAATGTGCGTGACTTTCATCCTGAAGTTGGGTTAGCACATCCCAACTGGCACCGCCATACAACACGTGCCTTTCTCACCAACAAACAAATCCCCGAGCCTTTAATACTTGCACTTTTTGGACATGAAGCCTTCCAACAGGAAGCCGCACATCCATTTTCTAGTTTGTCTCTGAACCAATATCGCGCGCTCGCAACACATTTAAATGAAATGCAGGAATATTTTGAAATTATTGGAGTGAATTTAAATGTCCTCATCGCTTAAAAAAGCAGATCAACTGTTTGCCGAAAAGAAACGAGAACTTACTCGACAATTAAATGAACAAAAAATTCAAAATGAAGTTCATGCTTCACTCCGCAAATATTTTTCAGAACAGCAGTTTGATCAGAATCCACATTTGCTAGGTGATTACGGCGAGGTTTATAGCCACATCAAGAAAAACTCTACGAGTAAAAAGTGGATCAAGTTTGCATATGATTTTTTTGAAGATTACATCAAAGAGTTAAATGCTCAGCATCGCTTGGATTTAGAGCTGCCTCATGCTGTTTTAGATATTAAAAGAGATAAGCCTATCGTGACCATGAGCTGGAATGCCGATGGTCATGAAATAAATGACCTCGTACAACAGCTTTATAATTATTGGGAATTGGCTGAAAGCTGTGACTCATTCTCAAATGAGGAAATCGTGGGCAATATTATATTGTCTGCCATTCTATTTGGTGGCTTAAATGAAAAAGCTGAACTTAATGCCTTGCTTGAACACCTCAGAAATCCAGTAAAAGTACGCCATTATAAAGACCTTAATATTCTTTTTTTAGAATCCCATTCTAATCATTATGGCGATATTTTTATTGATGAATATACTGTTCGAAAATCTAGAAATTTTATTCCAGACCCCGTCACACGTCTGTGGCTAATACATTTTAATCTGAGAGATATTCGACATGTTCATCTTCCCGTAGAGGGCTATCTTGAGTATATCTTTCGAAAAATAAAGAAAAAGTTTAAAAAAAATAGCTTATCGCATTTACTTCAGCATGCTCGCTACAACTGGTTACAGCTTCCCAACGTAGATATAGATCCGGCGCTCTCTGAATGCCTCATCGGGAATTTACTCAGTTGTGGTTTACCCGAACAAGAGTTTGAGCGTTTTGTGCAACCAAAATTTAAATATAAGCATGAGCTCACTACTGAAGTCATTCATCAGTCTAAGAATTTACCTCCACAAACTGTTTATTTGCATCATGAGCAAGATGCACTAAAAGATGTACTAAAAATTCATAAAGACTTATTAAAAATTATTCGTCTTCGCCAAACAGATGCCCCAATCTATCAACTCATGATCGATTATTGTATGGAGAATGCAAAACTCTTTAATGAATACAGTAAACGAATCACCCTGTGGTTAATTAGTCTCTTTAAACCACCTCAAGAAGATATAGATCTGCTAGCTCAGAGATTTGATTTTTGCGCTACAATTTTTGCTAAAATCATTTCCAACAATAGCCAGTTAGCCAAAAGCTCAATTTACACATACTACACTCGAATTGGTGAGCCTTGGCTAATCTATTCTTTACAATATCAATTTTCTGAGGACGATGAAGAAACACGCCTGCAAAAAATATATGCACAGATTTATCAAAATAACTGTATTGCTGAAAGTCTGCTCGAAGATACTGTTAAAAAATCGGCTGCTCAAATTGTAAAAACACTCAAACGTTTTCATCAATTTCAAGAACAACTATTCGATGCCCCAGCATTCACTTTAGAGACGCTGGATCAACAAACCAGACCACGCACACGTATTATCAGCCCAGTCACATTTCAACTGTTAATCAAAAAACTTCAACAAGCACATCTACAAAATATCATCTCTCAACATGACTATGAAAATCTTAGTCTTATTTATACGCTTGCTTACAGAACTGGGATGCGAATTAATGAAATGATTGGTTTACGTATCAAAGATACTGAAGGATTAAACAGAATATCATTATTGGTCAAGCCATATGGGTCAGAAAAAATAGGCAATGAACACAGATTAAAGACTGACAGCGCGCAACGTAGCGTGCCCGTGTATTGCTTACTCAAAGCATCTGAGTATCAACAATTTCATCAATATGTTGTCAAACAGCGGTTAACAAAAAAACCGAATGATTATTTATTCAGTCAGTTCAATGAGAATAAGAAACTCAGCCAGCACATGCTGACTGCACCCTTTAAAAATTTTATGGATCAGTTATTCAAGCAACATCACTATACATTTCATTCATTTAGACATTCTGCAGCAAATCATTTAGCATTAATTTTTAAATGTGATTATCATTTTTTGTCTGATAGCCTCACAGACTATACGGAAGTTGAATATAATCAGCTCAGGGCTGAGTTATTACGTAATTCAATTGATCAAAATCATTGGATTATCATCGCACATCTTTTGGGGCATCTCGAACCCATCGAGACCTTTAAAAGTTATATTCATGTAGCTTACTTTATTGCAGGTTATCAATTTTCCAAATATCGCCCATTACTAAGCAATGGTTTGGTTAAGAAAATGCTGGGGATAAGCAATTCAACACAAGAGTTACATTTTCTAAAATCGCTCAATGATCAGTCTGAATTCAATTTTGAAATGCATGCTACAACGCTCTGTAAACTCCTTCTAAACAATCAAGAAAAATGGATAGCGAGCAATGCTCACACACTACATGCAGAATTAGAGGTAAATCAAACGCAAGAACATTGTATTTTTGACTATTTTGTCGCGACTCCAGAATCTAAAATCGATCTTGATCTATTTTATAAGGCACTCTGCTTATTAGAGTTATACAAATATGATACGGAGCGCGTAGCACAAGAACTTTGCCTATCTCATGAGCTCATCAAGTATTGGTATGACAATGCAATCCAACTCAAACAACTTAAATCTAGAAAAAACAATCCAAGACTTTTTCATATAACCGAACTGCAATACATCAAACCGTCAATGATTGATACTAATGAGGACCTTTTATTGGTCACACATTTTTTTAACTATCTACAAGCCTGCTATCAAAAGTCACCTGAAAATATTAGGTATGTCTTAGAATTCTTTATTAATCACGTAACTGCTTCACATACAGGTTTACATTCAACGCGGAAAAATATTCAGAATCTGGAAAAATTCTACTATGCGGCCAAAGATCTGTTTCCTGCCAACATGTGGCATTTACTTGGAATAGATATGGTTAATTTTTTAAACAAAGAAATTACGCCGAATCTACTCAAACTTGCCAAGGCAAATCAGAAACTAGAAGGTTACCCAACAACAAAAGAAAATAATGCACGCTTACAGCTATATTCCTTAAAACAAGGCAAAGCACTACCGGCTTTTAAATTTTGTTTACATCTGGCTTGCATTGGTAGGCCTGCTCAATTGCAGTTAGAAATAAAATGACTTCAATAAATCATCGTAACGGATACTGCTTAACTCTCGTGCTACACCTAAGTTTTAATGGTGAGTGTCTGTTTTAATTTTTTTTGGGGGTTATACAGTTAATTAATGCTGATAAAAGCCTAGGCTGGCCATATATAATTCCATCAACCTGATTTTTTACCATTCGGTTTACCTAATTAATCATCACAAAATTATGTTGGTGATAATTTGGTAAATTTTTAAAAACTTATGTGACCACAATTAAACGATCTTAATAAAAATTAATTCCAATAAAAAATATTTGAAAACGTAAGTTGTTTATTTCATTGTACTTATATACACAGCAATTTATACAATTTAATGTATATTATGTTGGTGACTATTGCCAATATCGGGCTTTGGATTTTGATGCTGTATTGATTGAATTTAATGGGGAGGATGATCATGTTCATTTATTAATTAATTACCCACCAAAAGTTGCTATTTCAAATTTAGTGAATAGCTTAAAAGGTCTATCTAGTCGCCACCTTAGAAAAGACTTTCCTGAAATTAAAAACAAACTTTGGGGTGATTCTTTATGGTCGCCAAGTTACTTTGCTTCAAGTTGCGGTGGTGCGCCATTAGAAATTATTAAACAATACATCGAGCAACAACAATCACCTCATTAGAATTAAAAATCGAGCCTTATATCACCTCCATAAATGAGGGTGTTTTACGGCTCATTGGATAAATAAACATAAACGTCGACTACTCCCAGATCATTTAGCAACCGTACGTATTGAGCATGAATCTGCATCAACGCAATACATCTGTGGGTGCACACTGCGTCGTATCGGCGAATATCAGTGAAAAATTGAATTTCAGACCAGCGCAGTTCTATAAAGAACAGCATGTGCGTGGTAAATGGGTTTGTGATCAATGTGACACCCTGACTCAGCAAACGATGCCTGCCTATGTGATCGATAAATGTATTGCGACACTTGAGTTACTTAGCCATGTGCTGGTATCCAAATATGCTGATCACTTACCGCTGTATCGTCAGCGACAGATCTTTCTGCGCGCAGGTGTAGATCTATCTAGATCCACCCTGTCAGATTGGATTGGTCGCTGTGGTGTAGACACTTGAACCTCTGGTCAATGCCTTAAAACAGGTGGTGCTGCAGCAAGGGGGTGATCTATGACTTTCAAGAAACCGTTCAGGTCTGCATGCAGAAGAATTCCTGAATGGCTGGCAGGGACATCTGGTCTGTGATGATTACAGTGGTTATAAAGCACATTTCAAATCAGGTCAGATCATTGAAGTAGGTTGCATGGCACATGCATGTCGTAAATTCCATGAACTGCATATCACTGGGAAAAGTCAGATTGCTGAACAGGCACTGGTGCTGATTCAGAAATTGTATGCGATAGAAGCAGAGTTAAGGCACAAGACCGACGGTACAGCGCAACAACGCTGCGAATACCGGCAACGGCATAGTCAACCAGTGATGCAACAACTATATGAATTGCTCAACCAACATCATCTGATGGTGCCATCAAGTTCTACCACCGCTAAGGCAATCAATTACACTCTAAAGCGCTGGCAAGCCTTAAGCCGCTATTCAGATGATGGTAATCTATCTATTTACAATGATTTGGTGGAGAACCAAATGCACCCTTGGGCTTTAAGTCGTAAGAACTGGTTGTATGTTGGATCACTGCGCAGTGGTCAGCGAGTTGCTAACATCATGACATTGATCCAGTCAGCAAAGTTGAATGGTCTAGATCTGTATGCCTATTTAAATGGTGTACTGCAAAAGTTGCCGACATACAAAGTGATCCAAATTAAAAGATTGGCATAGAGTTTAGAGGATACTTACAAATCAATGGTATCGCCAAGTTGATCGTCATCATCTTTAGCTAAAACGGTCTTTAGCTTATCATTTGTGGCTAGACGCAACAGCATCAAATATCTAGCTTAAGAAGCATCTCAGAGTAAATTTTTACAACAAAGCTAATAAGCTTAGGCTATTTTAATAGTTTTCATGATCCGCTGCTTTATACAAAGGCTATAAAAATATTTAGTAATTTTTTATCTAAATTACTCTATATACTTAAAACTTGGTTGATCTCCCTATCTTAACCACACCATTTTTTGAGCACTGAAAAACTTTTTTCTGCAAAAATATATGAGGAACAACAAAAGTGTAAAATCTAAAAATAATATCTATTCTTTTAACTATTTTTCATTCAGCTATACACACAGATATTTTGTATCCAATTTTCTTAGTACTTGAATTCTTCAGTGATACATTAAAAAATGTGTAGCAAGTTGCTACACTTTTCCTTAGACAAGCTCTTTACCAAAAATATCATTCAGCCTATCACGAATACTTTGTACAAATTCCGGATTATTTTTTAGTTTATGCTTCATATTACGTTTAAAGTCATTCAAGCTCATACCAACTTCAGCAAAATCCATTTGGAATAAAGTGTCATTAATAACAATATTTGCTTGAGAGTCAGTGAGACAACCAATTTTTTTAAACCACTTCTTGAACTGCGAATACTTTTCATCATTATTAAAAATGTACCAGGAACGTACATTCGTATCGAATTTTGCCCCCAATTCTTTTACTAATGCATTCTCTTCAAATGGAACATCAAGATAAATTTTTTCAATTACAGCAGTTTCATTTAGTGTTTTATCAGTAATACGCTGATGCAGTTTAAAATTCACCCCCACAATTGGGCGCCCTTTTTTTATGGTTTCATACTCTAGTTGTAGATCTGTATTTTCGTTAATTTCTGCAACTATTTTATCTAATACATAGCGTCTAAAATCTACCCAGCGATCATATTTAGTTTCATTAATATCAATCAGAGCTTTCAAGTTTTCTAAAAGCATTGGGACTTCATAACTCTTTTGGCTTGCGTACTTGAATTCATTTTTAATGAAATACGTATAAAGACTCATACTAGCAACAGAATCCAAGGCAAACAGATGTTTCAATTGATAGGTGGTGAAATTCCCCCCAGCCAACTGCGTGAAATACGGTAACACCTCACTGGTAAAACGAATCTGAATGGCATTTTTAGAATCATCTTCCCATCTTAACTCACGGATAATAGGAACGACAGAATGTACTTTTTTAGTCTTTCTCTTACCATCATCAGTAGGTTCCTCAATAATAAAATGAGCCACCCTAGATGAAAGTTCTTTATAAATCCGGTCTATTGCAACATTAATCGAATTGCGTTTATTCAATCCTAGTAAATCTGCCAAATCATCCTTATACAGATAAATATAGGTTTGTTCTGTGATTTCACCATTTACCCTATTTTTCTCACTATAATTTGCAACAGCCATTGCATATAGGAGCGCCTTATATTCATTGGCTGATAACTCAATTGGGCGAATTAAGCGGTTACTAGTGCTAACAACGCCATTATGACGAATATTGCCTATACAGTAAGGAATATGATTCAATTCTTCTTGCAATGATTCTGATTCTGTCATAACCGTGATATTTATATATTTAATTCTATTTTTATATACAAAAGTGGAAAAACTTTCAAGACTTTCACCACAAGAATCTAAGAGTGGAAGGCTTGTCATCAGAAATATGCATTTTTGACGATTTATTGTCCTTAAAGTGGAATGAAATATATTATTTCCACCATATAGTGACAGACCTTCCACCTTTAGCTCTAAACTAACAGTTCAAAATACCCATTTTCACTTATTTCTTCCAAATTTAGGTATGCTATGTCAGATAGAAACCTAGATGTGACAAGGCTTCCACCTTTCATTAGATTTGAAAGGTATAAATGAATAGATAATCATCAGGAAATATCCAATAAAAAAAATTTATCCACAGGGTGCTAACACATAGTGACAAACCTTCCACCCTTAAAGATTGTTTAGCCAACTTTATCAACAAATTAAGTATTTATTTTTGCAAGAGTTTTTTAAAAAATATAACCTTTTTAAAAATAGTAGTGACAAACCTTCCACTCTTGTGACAAACTTTCCACTTTACGGTGACAGACCTTCCACCTTTGAGTGACAGACCTTCCACCTTTGAGTGACAGACCTTCCACCTTTGAGTGACAAACCTTCCACTTTACGGTGACAAGCCCTCCACTTTTAAACTTATAAGCATTTGTTTTATATAGCAAAAAAACAGTCTTAATTATTAATTAGCTAAATAAATAATTATACTAATTATTAATTAAGCTAGCTTATTTAAAAATTAGTTTTTTAAGTTGTTTTACACCTAAATAAATAAGATTTATAAATTTAAAAACTATAGTATGATGAGTGAAAGTTATTTATATTGTTAAACATTCAAATACGGAAGCATCTGACACGTATGTCTGCAAAA
This sequence comes from Acinetobacter sp. YH12129, assembly GCF_013418685.1. Lineage (NCBI taxonomy): Bacteria > Pseudomonadati > Pseudomonadota > Gammaproteobacteria > Moraxellales > Moraxellaceae > Acinetobacter > Acinetobacter sp. YH12129. Next base: position 12,840 of record NZ_VPBP01000023.1, on the reverse strand, counting down.
ATTATTACGGTTGCTAACCACAAAGGTGGATGTGGCAAAACAACGACCGTTGTACATCTAGCCTCTGAACTTGCAAATCTTGGCAATAAAGTTTTAGTCATTGATTTAGATCCTCAAGCAAACGCAAGTTTACACATTGGGATCCAACATCCAAGCGAAATTGTTGTTACTTCAGCAGAATTACTCGTTGGTGATATTTCATTATTAGCTGATGCATTACAAGAAGAAACAAACTTTGAAAAAGTATCATTAATTTATGGCTCATTAAATTTAGGAAAAACTGAAGACCAGCTTAAAGAAGAAGCTCCTCGTCCTTCAGAAGAATTAAGCATCAAGCTAGAACTGTTAAAAGATCTTTACGACTTCATATTAATTGATTGCCCACCTAGTCTTAAACTATTAACCAGTAATGCCTTAGCATCATCAACACATGTCATTATCCCTATCGAATCTGGATCACAATATGGACTGTATGGGGTAACAGATCTTTTAAACCATCTTGAAAAGATAAAACGTATTAATCCAGATTTAGAGCTTTTAGGCGCTTTACTGATTAAACATGATGAACGTCAGAATGTTTGTAAATTGATTCGGGATGAAGCTTTAAAACAGGTTGGAAAAATTTTACAAACTACCATTCCTCAAAGTACTAAAGTTAATCAAGCAGCAATTCTGCAACAGCCACTTTTGAAAGTAGAAAAAAATTCAAAAGTACGTAAGGCTTTTGAAAGCCTTGCTTATGAAATTGTAGCGAAAGTTTAAACCTGAGAGTATTATGGCAAGCACTAAAGAGCTTTTAGCTCAAAAATTGAAACAAAATACAGAAAAACATCAGCAAGCACAGAAAGACAATATTAAAGAGCTAAAAGAATTTAGACGTAATGTTCCTATTGAGGATATCAGTCGCAGTCCCAACCAACCGCGTAAAGTATTTGAAGATTCTCAATTAAAAGAACTGGCGGATTCTATTAATGAAATCGGCCTTTTGCAGCCCATTACAGTGCGTAAACTTGATAATCTGAAATATGAACTGATTGCAGGCGAGCGACGCTTACGGGCGCATCAATTACTCGGCAAGTCGGTGATTGAAGCCATTATCATTGATGCTAATGATGAAGAAGCATCTTTGTTAACCCTAGCTGAAAATTTAAAGCGTCAAGATCTGACAGATTATGAAATTTTTATTGGTTTGAACTCACTTGATGAAAAGTTGAAGAAGAACAAGCAACGTTTAGCTAATTCATTGGGTTTAAATCGCGAAGATATGTACAAATATCTATCGTATGAAAAGCTGCCTAAAGCAATGTTGAATGACCTGGATTTGGAGCCAGGTCTAGTCGGTCGTACTGCTGCAACAGCGTTCAAGAAATTTTTATCGGATCATATAGAGCAACTTTCGGAGGCGGAAACAGCTTTACTCGGTGCTTGGGAGAAATTAAAAGAAAAAAAACTGGAGCAAAGCAAAGTTACTTCTTATGCTGAAAAACTATTGAGTCAAGATCCAGAAAAAGTAACCACGACATCAGTGGTAAGAAAAATCGAATATGATGGTAAGGTTGCTGGAAATATCAAACTGAATCAAAAACAGCTCAATATCTCTCTTAAAATTTCAGAAATTGATGAAGCTAGTCTTTTACAACTAGAAGATTTTTTAAAACAGCTTATTCAGAAAAGTGAAAAAGTGTAGCAACTTGCTACACTTTTCAGTTTGCTCATAAAACTCTCACACTTACGTGAGAATTTTTTATAATTATCACATGCGAAAAATTATACCACCCAAACTGAAATTGATATGGTTACGCTAGAAGAGTTTATTCCTAAAAATTATCTTATACGTAAAATAGACAAAGCGATTGATCTCAATATCATTCATGAACGTGTCGCGCATCTATATTGTCCCGATAAGGAGACTGTTGAACGAATTTTGCCGTTGCAAAATAATTACAGGGTCTCTGTTATGCAAGTAACGCAGCAATGTTTACTGTCAGTTACAGCACAAAACTTGAAGAAAATCGCCTTGCACTTATCGAAGTTAATTTTTATTGTATTTTTTAGCCATCAATACGCTTAAAAATAAATCACTATGAATAAGCGATAGAAGTTTAGAAAATACCCCCACTTTAACGATCGCTAAAGTGGGGTTTGTGATTAGTCTGAAAAGTGTAGCAACTTGCTACACTTTTTTAATACTTAAATTGTACGACAAGAAATGACGTATCAATACTTACACACGAGCGTATTATTGGGTACTATTGGTTTAACTAAAACTAGATAACCTATTCATTGCAGGACAATTCCATGGCACGTACTCCAAAGCAAACCAAACAAGAACCCATTGAGGTCATTCTTTGGAAAGCTGCAGACAAACTTCGTAAGAACATTGATGCTGCTGAGTACAAGCATGTAGTCCTTGGTTTGATCTTCCTCAAGTACATCTCTGACTCATTTGAAGCTCACTACAACCTATTGGTTGAAGGTGAGGGAGAGTTTGCAGGAGCTGATCCTGAAGATCGTGATGAATACACTGCATACAACGTCTTCTTCGTTCCTGAGATCGCACGTTGGTCATACCTGTTAAACCAAGCAAAGCAAGTCACCATTGGTAAGATTGTAGACGATGCAATGGAAGCCATTGAGAATGAGAACCCTCAGCTCAAAGGTGTACTACCTAAAGTCTATGCACGTCAAAATCTCGATCCTACGAGCCTAGGTGAGCTGATAGACCTCATTGGTAACATTGCCCTAGGTGATGCAAAAGATCGCTCTGCCGACGTTTTAGGACACGTATTCGAGTACTTCCTAGGTGAGTTCGCTTTAGCTGAAGGTAAGCAAGGTGGGCAGTTCTACACGCCTAAATCCATCGTGAGCTTATTGGTTGAAATGCTAGAGCCATACAAAGGACGTGTATTCGATCCTTGCTGTGGTTCAGGTGGTATGTTCGTACAGTCTGAGAAATTCGTAGAATCGCATCAGGGTTTAGTGGACGACATCTCCATCTATGGTCAAGAAAGTAACCAGACAACTTGGCGTTTGGCCAAGATGAACTTAGCCATTCGTGGCATTAACTCAGAGCATGTGAAATGGAACTCTGAGGGTTCATTCCTGAATGATGCACACAAAGACCTGAAAGCGGATTACATCATTGCTAATCCACCATTCAACGTCTCTGATTGGAGCGGTGAGCAGTTAGTGGGTGATGCTCGTTGGTCTCTAGGTACACCACCTGCAGGCAATGCGAACTTCGCATGGATGCAACACTTCTTGTATCACATGAGTCCTAAAGGTCAGGCAGGCGTTGTGCTTGCTAAAGGTGCATTAACCTCTAAGACCAGTGGTGAAGGTGAGATTCGTAAAGCCTTGGTTTCAGAAGCCAATGTCATCGACTGTATTGTGAACCTACCTGCCAAGCTGTTCCTGAACACACAGATTCCTGCTGCTTTATGGTTTATGCGTCGTGACCGTGTTAACTCAAGCCAATACCAAGATCGTAGCAATGAGATTCTGTTCATTGATGCTCGTAACCTAGGTCATCTGATTAACCGCAGAACCAAAGTCTTGTCTGATGAAGATATTAAGCTCATCACAGACACTTACCACAATTGGCGTAACAAGGGTGGTGAGTATGAGGATGTTGCAGGCTTCTGTGCATCTGTACCACTTGAGAAAGTCGCTGAGCTTGATTATGTACTGACGCCAGGTCGTTATGTTGGTTTAGCTGATGATGAAGATGAGTTCGACTTCAAGGTACGCTTTACAAGCTTAAAGGCAGAGTTTGAAGCACAGCTTGCTGAGGAAGCCAAGCTAAACCAAGCCATTGCTGAGAACTTAGCAAAGGTGGTTGTATGAGTGAGTGGCAGGTTGGGCGATTAGATAGCTTCTTTACCCTAAAACGTGGTTATGACTTACCAAAGCAATCTCGTGTTTCTGGTAGTGTTCCCATCATTGCTTCTTCAGGTTTTGCTGATTTTCATAATGAAGCCAAAGTAAATGAATCAGGTGTTGTGACGGGCCGATATGGAACCATTGGTTCAGTTTTTTTCAGTGATGTACCATTTTGGCCATTAAACACATCTCTTTATGTAAACGACTTTAAGGGGAATGACAAAAAGTTCATCTACTACTTTTTGCAAACATTGGATTGGGAAAAATTTAGTGACAAAAGTGCGGTGCCTGGAGTTAACCGTAATGATGTTCATCAAGAAGAGATATGCTTTCCGTCTCTCCCTGAACAAAAAGCCATAGCCTCAATCCTTTCATCATTAGATGACAAGATCGACTTACTGCACTGTCAGAACAAGACTTTGGAAGCCATGGCTGAAACACTGTTTCGTCAATGGTTTATTGAGGAAGCGAAAGAGGATTGGGATGATTTACTAGTAAGTGATATAGCTACTCATATCAAAGACAATGTGAACCCATCAAAAGATCCTCTTAAGACATACTATCATTTTAGTTTGCCTGCTTTTGATTCAGGAGAAAAGCCTACTATTGAATTGGGTGCGGAAATTCTGAGTAATAAGTACAGAGTATGTGAGAACTCAATTTTAGTCTCAAAGCTGAATCCAAGAGTGCCTCGTATATGGTTATTAACTGATGTCAAAGATAATTATGTATGTTCAACAGAGTTTCAGAATTTGAAGCCTAAAGTAGGATCTCATTTAATGTTCTTGTATAGCTTATTCAATTCAAGAGATGTTATTGATGAATTAGCAATGAGTGCTTCGGGAACCAGTGGCAGTCATCAAAGGGTTAAGCCAGAAGATATGTTAAATATCTCTTTTAAGACTCCAAGTTTAGACTACCTTGAAGAGTATTCGCTGTTGATTACTCCTTCGATGCAAAAGGTTTCATCTAACAAGAAGCAAATCCAAACACTTGAACAACTACGAGATACCTTGCTTCCTAAGCTGATGAGCGGCGAAGTCAGAGTCCAATACCAAACAGAAGAAGTTGCATAACATTTGAGGTGAAGTCATTTGATGGCTTCACCTTTTTTACATTCAGGGGGCTGAATTGAATAAAAAAATTATAGGGGCAATCATTGCCTTAGTCGTAGTGATCTGTGGCTACTTGTATGCTTCGCCATACATTGCCATCAATAACATCAAGAATGCTGCACAAGTAGGTGATAGCGAAAAGGTGTCCAAGTACATCGACTATCCAAGTGTGCGTCAGAGCTTCAAAGATCAAATGAATGCCATGATGATGAAAGAGATGGCAACCCATAAAGATGATGGTTTCGCAGCACTAGGTGCCATGCTTGCATCTACCATGGTAGACAAGATGATTGATGGTTTTGTCACACCTGAAGGGATGACCATGATGATGCAAGGCAAAGACCTTAAAGATGCAGCACATTCATCACAGGGAGCATCAACAACAGAAACCAAAGAAGAAGATCAAGCAGAGTACAAAACTCGCTATACCTCATTCAGTGACTTTGAGGTTGTGATCCAACATCCAAATGATTCCAAAGCCGTCACTGTCAAAATGGTTCGTGATGGTTTGAGTTGGAAAGTGAATAAGATCGCTGTGCCGATGGATTAAGTAAAAGAGAACAAAGAGGAAAAACAGAATGATAAAGCGCATGATTCAAATGGGATTTGGCTTGATTGCTGTAGTTAGCTTTGCTGCAACCGTTCAAGCAGCACCGGCTAAATTCAATCATAGCGGCATACAAAAAGGTAAAGTCATAGAAACCTGTTATCACTCTCCTTGTTCAGTCGCCAAGTTTGTCTCTTACAAACAACTGAATAAGACAGCGACTGAATCCAAGATTCAAGTCACCTTGCTGGGCGGTAGTCGTGAGTGGGAAGCCAAGAAAATTGACTGGAATAGATCGCCACATAAAGTCACTGTGAATTGCTCATACCAACGACCAACAGTTCAGATTGGTTCACAAAAGACTCTGATTCCACTCAATGATGGTTTAGGTGTTCCTGGAGTACTGATGGTAGATGCTGAACTCTATCTATATGTTTGCCATAAGTTTGAGGGCGCTATTGAGAATGCTGTGCAGAAGTATGGCTATAACGTGCAGGACGATGAATAAGGTTTCTTAGCTTTACATCATATAAAAAATTAATGAGTCCAGGTTATATGGATAAGTTTAGGGGGAAATAATCAAGTGACTAAGATGACCGAATCAGACATTGAGCTGATGGCGATAGAGCAACTAGAGGGATTGGGCTATACCTATGTGTATGGACCTGAGATTGAATCGAAGGGCACTAACCCTCTACGAAGCTATAAGCAGGTCATCTTGGAAGACAAAGTGCTTGATGCATTACAACGCTTAAATCCTCATTTAAGCCAAGACAAATGTACTGAAGCACTAAAGCAAGTCACCAATATTCAATCCCCTGATCTACTCAGTAATAACCAAGCATTCCACCGACTGCTCACTGAGGGCATTAACATTGAGGTGAGCAAAGAGGGTAACACTCAAGGTGAGTATGCTTGGTTGATTGACTTTGAGAATCCAACCAATAACGAATTCCTTGTCGTCAATCAAGTAACCATCAAAGAAGATCGCTGGACAAGACGACCAGACATTATCTTGTATGTGAATGGCTTACCCTTGGTGGTCATTGAACTCAAGAATGCAACAGACGAGAATGCCACTGTAGAAGGCGCATACAAGCAAATACAGACCTATCAAAGCCAAATCCCTAGCTTGTTTACCTACAATGCTTTCAACGTCATCTCTGATGGTTTAGAGGCGAAAGCAGGTACTGTCTCAGCAGACTACAGTCGCTACATGGCGTGGAAGACAAACAATGGTCAAACCAAAGCCAAGAAGACACAAGCACAGCTAGAAGTCCTGATTCATGGTTTACTGAATCCAGTCACACTACTCGACATGATTCGACACTTCATTGTCTATGAATCAACGAAGCACGAGGATACCAATGGCTTAATCACCATTAAGACCATCAAGAAGATGGCTGCATATCATCAGTACTATGCAGTGAATGCAGCAGTCCTCTCGACTATTCGTGCGTCTGCAGTGAACTCGGACTCGAAATCAGCAGAAGTTGCCATGCAACATCAAGGTAGAAGTAAGCTCGAATTGGTACAGCAACAAGCAGTCGGTGACAAGAAAGCCGGTGTGGTATGGCATACCCAAGGCTCAGGTAAGTCTTTGTCTATGGTTTTCTACACAGGCAAGATTGTCTTGGCTTTGGATAATCCAACAGTCGTTGTGATCACAGATCGTAATGATCTAGATGATCAGCTCTTTGGTACATTCGCTGCATCAAGCCAACTCCTTAGACAAACACCACGACAAGCAGACAGCCGAGAAGAACTCAAAGAGTTACTCAAGGTGGGTTCAGGTGGCGTGATCTTCACCACCATCCAAAAGTTCCAACCGGATGATGGCACTAGCGTCTACGAGCAACTGTCAGACCGAACCAACATTGTCGTGATTGCAGATGAAGCACATCGTTCTCAGTATGGCTTTAATGCCAAGGAAGTCGATGTCAAAGATGAAGATGGCAAGGTTGTCGGTAAACGTACTGTCTATGGTTTTGCCAAGTACATGCGTGATGCACTTCCTAATGCTACTTACCTTGGTTTCACAGGAACACCAATTGAGAAGACGGATGTAAACACACCTGCAGTCTTCGGGAACTATGTAGATATCTATGACATCTCGCAAGCAGTGGAGGATGGTGCAACTGTTCGTATCTTCTATGAAAGCCGCCTAGCTAAGATTGCCATCAGTGAGGAAGGCAAAGAGCTGATTGAAGACTTTGATGACCAGTTTACTGAAGATGACTTAAACCAAACTCAAAAAGAACGTGCGAAGTGGGCAAGAGTCGAAGGTTTGATCGGCAGTAAAGAACGTATCAAAGCCATTGCAAAGGACATCGTAGAACACTTTGAGCAGCGTCTTAAAGCCAATGCAAACCAAGGCAAAGGCATGATCGTCAGCATGTCTCGCAGGATCGCTGTAGACCTTTACAACGAGATTGTAAAGATCAAACCAGAGTGGCACAGTGATGATCTGAATGATGGTGTAATCAAAGTTGTGATGACTGCCTCAGCTTCAGATGGTGAGGTGATTGCTAAACATCACACTACCAAGCAACAGCGCCAACGCTTAGCAGATCGTATGAAAGACAATGATGATAAGCTCAAACTCGTTATTGTTCGTGATATGTGGCTGACTGGTTTCGATGCCCCAAGTATGCACACCCTTTACATCGACAAACCAATGAAAGGTCACAACCTCATGCAAGCGATTGCACGAGTCAACCGTGTCTACAAAGACAAGGCTGGTGGCTTGGTTGTGGACTATCTTGGTATCGCATCTGACTTGAAAGAAGCCTTATCGTTTTACTCAGAAGCAGGTGGTAAAGGTGATCCTGCATTGGTGCAGGATGAAGCTGCAACGATCCTGCAAGAAAAGCTAGAAGTGCTTGATGGCATTTTGCATGGCTTCAACTACCAAGAGTACTTCACTGCAGATACTTCTCGTAAGCTCAACATCATTTTAGAAGCGGAAGAGCATATCCTTGGTGTAGATCAAGGAGAAGGGAAGACTCGCTTCCTGACAGCAGTCACAGCGATGTCACAGGCATTCGCATTAGCTGTACCTCATCCACATGCTATGGAAGCTGCACCAGTGGTGGCATTCTTCCAAGCAGTCAAAGCACGTCTTGCTAAGTTTAGTGATGGTACAGGCAAGATTTCTGGCTTAAGTAATGCTGAGCTTGAAGCCAAGGTAAAGCAAACCATTGACCAAGCTCTAGTCACAGAGCAAGTGGTAGATATCTTCGATGCTGCAGGGATTCAGAAACCAGATATCTCGATTCTCTCTGATGAGTTTATGCAGGAGATGAAAGACTATAAGCATAAGAACATTGCGCTTGAAACACTTAAGAAGTTACTTGGTGATGAGATTAAGGTACGAGAGCAACGCAGTGTCACCCAAGGTAAGAAGCTCATGGATATGTTGAGTTCAGCAATTAAGGGTTATCAGAACAAGGTACTTACTGCAGCAGAAGTCATTGATGAACTGATCAAGTTAGCTAAGACAATTCAGGAGTCAGACAAACTGGCTGAAGAACTCAACCTGACTGAATACGAATATGCGTTCTACTCAGCAGTAGCAGACAATGACAGTGCTCGAGAATTGATGCAGAAAGACATATTGAGAGAACTTGCAGTCGTACTCACTGATTCTATTCGTAAGAATGTGACTTTGGATTGGACGATCAAGGAAGCTGCTAGAGCAAAGTTAAGAGTCATCGTGAAGAGATTGCTGAAGAAGTATGGCTATCCACCTGATATGGCTTTATTGGCTACAGAAACTGTATTGGAACAGGCTGAGCAGTTGGCTGAAGAGCTTTCCAGTTCAAAAGAATAGGGTACAGATAGTGTTCAAAAAGACCGCTATATTAACCATAACCAAGGGGGCATTTTTACACTGCTGCTAACAAGGACAACCCTTCACTTATACTAGCTCAAAACTGATCTGACAGTTCCCCGTTTTTTATTGTGCCTGTCAGGTTAAATTTGGGCTAAATTCTTATCAGCCCAAATTCGTTTTCCATTAAGTAAAGTTTCAAATGGGCTTCCTGTTTGACATCTTTTGGGAATAGTTTCGGATATTTTGTTGTTCTAACTTTTCATGATGCTGTTGAATTTAGTCCAGATCTCATAAAACATTGTATAACTGAAACGCTGGAAAACCTATTTAGCAAATTTGGGGTGTAGTTTCCACTTGAAATAATTCAATTAAAAATAAATGTATGTATTTTATTTATTTTTTGATATATTTCAGTTTAACCTAAAAACGACTAGTGATAGTTATAAAAAGTTGTGCTTAGAAGAATCTTTATTATTTTCAGAGGTTTACTTATGAAAAAGTTAGTAATCTTATTATCAATGTCGACGGTTTTTTTATCAGCTTGTGGTAATAAACATGACAAAATGGTTGGCTACTGGCAATTAGAAAATGTGCAAGGAAAGCGCATTATGCAAATTTTTAAAGAGGGTAAAGATAGTTATATTCTTAAAGAAAATGTGGTTGCTCGTAGTAATGTGGTGAATGGTAAAGAGGGAAGTTCTCTCGTATTGGAAAAAAAAGATGATACTTTAGCGGTTAATAATGGTTTAGCTGCTATGCCCTTACATTTATCTGATGATGGTCAAACATTACGTATTTCTAAAAATCAGTACAAAAAAGTAGATGAAAATTTTGTCAATAAAACAATAGAAAATATTAAAGTGTGTCATGAAATTGAAACAGAATATCGGACTAAAGTTAAAGAACTACCTATTTTTACTCGTGACCCTGCAATTCAAGAGCAACGTAAAACGTTGGCTGAGTCAACTACTAAAAAAATGCAAGCCATTGAAGATTGTAAATTTGGTATCTACTGATAATTACACTATTTAATGAGGGTGTAAATAATTCTGTGTAAATGTGGTTTTAAAAATACTTGGTTACACGTTCATCAAACATGATACTAAAACGATTCATGGCAGCTTTCCAATTCTGAATGGGCATCGTCCATTTTTTGCTTGCTGCCATAATCGCTAAATATACCACTTTTTTCACAGATTCATCGGTTGGGAAGATTTTTCTTTTCTTGGTGGCATGGCGAATGACACTGTTCAAGGATTCAATTGCATTGGTGGTATAAATCGCCTTGCGAATGTCCATTGGATAGGCAAAGAACGTGTTGAGATTCGACCAGTTGGCAAGCCATGATTTACTGATTTGAGGATATTTATCGTCTCACTTTTGACCAAATTCATCCAGGGATGACATACAATCGATACAGCGCATCATTATTATTGAAAATGGTGCCATGATGAATAGGGTATTTGATTGGTATATGCAGTTGCCTCTTGAGTGGCAGTCGAGCCTGTTTGTCTATCGTGGGCATGGGGCCAACATTAAAACAGTAGTTAAATTATTAGAACAAGTATCGGATAACTGCTTGTTGGCATTTTATGGTGATCTTGATCCGTATGGGATTAATATTGCCTCTCATTTTTATAAAATACGTCCTTTAGCCCTGATTGTGCCTAGTATCTGGCAGGAGATCACAGTCACTCATATCGACAACAATGTGAATAAATTCTTGAAGCAGATCGTTCAGACTAGGGATATTGCATTTGATCAAGCTGAACCTTTGATTTTAAGAGAGCTATTTCATCATGTTGATCCTAGCCAAAATAATGGACAGTACTTCCCTCTAAAGATAACGTAACGTTAACTTTGGAGATCCAAGAAATGGCCAAACGTTTTAATCCCAAATTTAAACAGCAAGCAATTGATTATGCACTTTCAAACTCACACGAGCCTACAGCTGCAATCGCCCAGAAATTAGGTGTGGGTTATTCAACTTTAGACAAATGGATTCGTGAAGCCAATCCAGTGGGTTCAAGCAAACGTCAACTTTCACCAGAACAACAGCGGATATTGGAATTAGAGAAAGAAGTCAAACAGCTTAGGGAAGTCAATGACATCTTAAAAAAAGCGCATGTGTACTTTCTGACAGATCATGCCAAGAAAAGTACACGGTAATTCAAGATCTGGATGTGAATGAAGTCACTGTATCTTCTGTCTGTAAATGCCTGGGTGTCAGCACTTCAGGCTATTATGCCTGGCGAAAGCGCCAGACCAATCTAGCGCAGAAATATAATGATTTAAAAGCCGTATATTGGCAGCATCATGCACGATTGGGTGCACCTTCATTGGTACATGACATGCATGATTTAGGTTACAGCATGAGCGAACGAACCGTTGGAAGAATGCTTAAAAAGCTTGGTTTACGTAGCAGGATTGCACGTAAATACAAGCATACGACTGATTCAAACCATCGTTTGCCTACAGCACCTAACTTGTTAGATCGTCAATTTACGGTCAATGAACCCAATAAGATCTGGACAACAGATATTACCTATATCCGTACTAAGCAAGGTTGGCTGTATTTATGTGTGATGCTGGATCTATTCAGCCGTCGTATTGTCGGTTGGCAAACCAGCTATCGAATAGACCGTCAATTGGTATGTGATGCGTTTCATTATGCAATGGCTCGTCAGGGGTATCCAATGGGTGTCATGGTACATTCGGACCAAGGCTCACAGTACTGTAGTCGTGATTTTAGGGCGCTATTATTGACGAATAACTGCGTTCAAAGTATGTCACGCAGGGGAAACTGCTGGGATAATGCAGTGACCGAAAGCTTCTTTCATACATTGAAAGTTCATGTGGTCCATGGCAGTGTATTTGCCACTCGAAAAGAAGCGAATGCTGTCTTGTTTGACTATATTGAGATTTATTACAATCGAATCAGAAGACATTCTGCAAACGGCTGTTTAAGCCCAGAAGCCTTTGAACAGAAATATTTCAAGAATTTAGAGGGATTTGTTGTCCACGATACTGTCTAGGATCAAAAACTAGATCACCTACCTGTATATCTTCGATTTTTTTCCAAATTCTCCGTGGTAAATTTAGATCCCTCTGTACACGCACTAGAGTACCCGCAATAAAACACCCAGTAAGTGCTGGTATTTCTTTCAATTTATCACCCATAAAAAATGTCCCCTATTATTTGTTAATGATAATGTATGACTGTTAATTTTTTATCGTTCAAATTCTATTCTATTTAACATAATGGGCGTTATACGAAATTTTCAAAAAAATACAATAAAAATGCGAGCTTAAGGCTCCCATTTTTGATTTTTGTGTGTTATTCACCAATTAAAATGTCTATGCGATAAACCATTTAAAATGTCCTGTTTTTAACTGCAAGAGTCAAGAACAGGATTTAAATTTCTTTGTTCATTGCTAGCTTTCTGAGCTTTACGACTCGG
>NZ_VPBP01000022.1:0-52386 GCF_013418685.1 Acinetobacter sp. YH12129 | reverse complement strand
CAGCGTTCAATCTGAGCCATGATCAAACTCTTCAGTTTAAAATCAATAGTACATATAGTGTACCAATCTTGGCTCATCAATTACTGACAAAAATTTGCTCAAATAAACTTCGAGTAATTTCTACCATTAATCAATGAAAATAATTTCGATCGATCAATCAGTAAAAATCCACACAAGTTGTTCTTCATAATCTCTTAATGATCTTCTTAATGCTTCGTCAGCAAATAAGAGAACAACATCAAACAACTCAAAACCTTATGTTTATCACTGTCTGCGTTGGTATGCAGCGTATTCTATAGAGTTTCAAAACAAACACAAGCCCCTATCATAGAAATTTCTATAATATTTTGCTTGAATGTATATTTTTTAAACTAAATGCAATTTATTGCTTATTTAAAGATCAATATATCCACATATTTTGCTTTATGAAAGACGAATTTTATAATTCTTGGTGATTTTTATATTCTTCAATCTAAAAAGCCCGTAATTCAACGGACTTTTCAAATAACGCGGATTTCAAGAAAACTAATAAAGTTACGAAAGTAACTTTAGTTTGCTTGCTCAGCCAACCAACTCATGAATTTTTGTCGTTCAGCTTTATTGGCCTTTTGCCAAAGCTGAATTAATTGTTGATCTGCCCCATTTTCATTAATAATCACATTTTTTGAAGCTACTACAGGAGATACTACGTTCGTTGGTTTTACTGTTACGGATTGTGCATAAACAGGTGCCGGTTGATTTTCTGGTACAGCTTCTTTCTTCGTAAAATCTACAGCATTACCTAAAACACCATTGGAGAAAATCGATTTTTGTTCTTTCTTCGCCCCAGCTTGCTGCACAAGTAATTGATTAGATCTGTCATACAAACCAAATATCGGTTGGTCTTTATATTTTTGCGCAGCATCAAAATCTTTTGGTGCATTGACTAGACCCAAACGATACTCTTGACCATCAATCAGTGCTGGAGTACGAATAGCGGCCACACCTGACTTTAAAATATCGTGAGAATTATCAGCATGTTGAAAAAATTCGCTATAACGTACCATTAATAGGTTTTCACCTGCATCAAGCTTATATTTCTCGGTAGATCGAAATAAACCACCAGTAACTTCTTGATCATTAACTGCAACTATTTTAATTTCTTCCGGAACAGTCAAAGTTACAGCTGCAAATCCGGCACTACTTAACATCAGCGCTGCAGCAGCAACAGTTAATCTTAAAGTCATCATTATCACTCTTTATCAATTATTTAGTTTCGAATGCACTATGCAATGCATATATGACAATCTTATGACATCTAACAATCACTGTATATTTTGTTTCAAGACATTATTTTGATATTCATTCAAGAATTTTGCATATAAAAAAAGGATGCTTAATGCATCCTTTTTAATTCATCACACCATCATTACTTGAATGTTTTGAATCGTTCTTCATCTGCAATAAAGGTTTTTTCGCCTGCAGGCGCTTCAATCGAACCAAAAACAAGTTGTGCACGTAGTTTCCATTGATCTGGCACATCAAATGCCGCAGCTGTTTCAGCATCAACAATTGGATTGTAATGTTGCAATGATGCACCGATATTTTTTTCAGCCAAAGCCGTCCAAGTAGCAAATTGAGCAATCGCTGTTGAGTGTTCAGACCATACTGGGAAATTATCTGCATAAAGTGCAAATTGTTCTTGGAGAGCTTTTACTACAGCCTGATCTTCATAAAATAATGCTGTACCAAAACCTGCTGCAAAACTATTAATCTTGCCATTGGTTCCTTCAAATGCATCTGCAGGTACAATTTTACGTAACGTTTCACGTACGATATTCCAGAATTTTTGATGTGCATCATCAAACAGAATAACGACACGAGACGTTTGAGAGTTAAATGATGACGGACTTAAACGTACAGCATCTTTAATGGTTTGCTCAATTTCATCTTGCGATAAAGTAACGTTATTACCAATAGAATAGATTGTGCGACGTTGTTCGATTTGATTCAAGAATGACATTACAAGACCTCTTTTTATTTTCAATTAGCTGACTAAGTTGAGATTTATAATAGGTGAAGTTTTTAACCGTTGCATGACTATATTTACAACATTGTGTCTTATTTCTAGAACAATCAATTGTAAGCATCTAAATACCCACAACCCGTCTTACATTCAGATTTTGGTTTCACTGTCTTTAGTACAGCAGAAATCAAAGCAACTTACAGAACATAGAAATTACTCATAAATTCTAAACTGATCTTGATCTTCTGGTTCTAAACATTCAGGCGCTTGACCTTCAATTGAACCAAAGACCAACTGCGCACGAAGCAGCCATTGTTTTGAAATATCAAAGTGTTCGGCAACAGCATAATCAATGTGTGGATTATAGTGTTGTAAACATGCACCTAAACCTGCATCTGCGATCGAAGTCCATACTGCGAATTGAGCCATGCCTGACGTTTGCTCCGACCACACTGGAAAATCTTCTGCACTTAATGGCACTTTCTTTTGTAATTGTTGAATCACAGCTTGATCTTCATAGAAAAGCACAGTTCCCAGGCCAGCTGCACACTGATCTATTTTGAGCGCCACACCTTCAAAAATATAACTCGCAACATTCTTGCGTTGTACGTCTTTTACAATGTCCCAAAATTTTTGATGAGATTCGCCAAATAAAACTACAATACGTGTGCTTTGCGAATTATATGCAGATGGACAACTTCTTACGGATTCTTGAATCAGTTCCGCCAAATAAGCCTGACTGTAATGCACCTTCTTTCCAAGCTCGTAAATACTGCGACGTTTCTTTAATTGATCAACAAAGGACGCTTCTATTTCTTGGTCGGTATTTTTCTTTTTTAATTTAAAATCTTTAGTGATATCCGCAGTCAATACATGACCAATTTTATCGAGTAACGCCACCCTAAACACCCCAAAGCAATTTTTATATATAAACAACAATTCCTTACTTATTCTAAGGGTATATCAGGCTGAATTTTGATTATGATTTATTCACATGTTGCTTTTTAAATCAATCAGTAAGCTCAAAAACAAAAAACTCCGCATTTTGCGGAGTTTATGTGACATTTAACGCAATTTATTTATCAGTTTCAAATAATGCTGCGACAAATGATTTTGCTGAGAATGGACGCAAGTCATCAATTTTCTCACCTACACCAATAAAACGAATTGGCACATGGGTACGGCTTGCAATATTAAATAACACACCACCTTTTGCTGTACCATCAAGCTTAGTAATAGTTAGACCTGTAAGTCCTACTGCCTCGTCAAACATTTCAACTTGGTTAATGGCATTTTGACCTGTGCCTGCATCTACCACCAACATCACTTCATGCGGAGCTGTAGCATCAATTTTTTGCATTACACGTTTTACTTTAGACAACTCTTGCATGAGGTGTCCTTTGTTGTGTAAACGACCTGCGGTGTCTGCAATCAGTACATCTACGCCTTTTGCACGAGCACTTTCGAATGCATCAAAAATAACTGAAGCAGAATCTGCACCATGACCTTGCGCCACAACTGCAATATTATTGCGTTCGCCCCAAATTTGTAATTGTTCTGTCGCTGCTGCACGGAATGTATCACCAGCAGCCAACATTACTTTTTTACCTTCACCTTGTAAGCGTTTCGCTAATTTACCAATCGTGGTGGTTTTACCCACACCATTTACACCAACAACCAAAATCACATATGGATTTTTATTGCTGTCGATATGTAGCGGTTTAACACGTGGTGCAAGTAATGCCACAAGTTCTTCTTGAAGCGCTTTATATAAAGAATGTGAATAGATTAAATCGCCACGTTCAGTACGTTCCGTTAAGTTCGCAATAATCGTTTTGGTTGCATCGACACCAATGTCAGCAACCAAAAGTTGCTCTTCAACTTCCTCTAAAAGTTCATCGTCAATTTCCTTCCCACCGATCAGGATATTCACCATGCCGTCTGCCAAGTTCTTACGTGACTTTGCTAGACCTTCTTTCATACGACTAAAGAAGCCGCCTTTTGCCTTCGAGTCTTCAGTTTCTGACTCTGTTTCTTGTAATGGTGCAGCAATTTCTTGCTGTACTTTCGGTGTCTCGATAATCGGCACATTTACCGCAGGTAAACTCGGTAGCGTGACATCGTCATCACCGATATCAGCATCAATCAAAAATTTATTCTGCCCATGAGATTGCTGTTGCATGCCGAATCCTTGAAAAGCACTGCGTTAAAAAAACCGATTCTATCATAAGTTATCTTAAATTGAGTCGATACACGCCTGTCAGAGCGAAGCACACTAAAATACAACATGTTGAACTTGCAATCAAAATTAACTTTAGGAAAACTAGATAGCTATAAAATGCATTTTAATGGATTCCTTTGTGTCCCATAAAAACAGATTTTCTCCTTGTCTTTTTAAAACTTTATTTCGCTCTGCGCTTCCTATCTGTGTCATTAGCAGTTGCCTTTGGTCTGCAACTCATCTACATGCAGACACACGTACCCAATTAACACGTAGCACCTTTGAAACCACACTTAAAAATGGCTTAAAGGTCATTATCCGTGAAGACCACCGTGCGCCGATGGTAATGACCCATATTTGGTATCGTGTTGGCAGTAGTGATGAGTCGGGCAATCTATTAGGGATCTCCCACGCGCTCGAACATATGATGTTTAAAGGAACCACCAAAGTTCCTAATGATGAATTTACACGTCTCAGCCGTATCTATGGCGGCAGCATCAACGCTGCAACCTTTACCAATTACACCAATTATTATCAGTTGTATCCAAAAGCCTATTTTCCTATGGCGCTGGAGCTCGAAGCGGATCGTATGAGTAATTTACGATTGCAACAACAAGATTTCGAGCCTGAAATTAAAGTGGTTATGGAAGAACGCAGACAGCGTACAGATGATAACCCTCGTTCTTTGGCTTATGAACGTTTCAAATGGATCTCTTACCCAACCAGTCACTATCGTCAACCCGTCATTGGACACATGAAAAATCTGCAAAACATCAAATTAGCAGATTTAAAACAGTGGTATAAAGATTGGTATACCCCAAACAACGCCATTTTGGTGATTGTCGGTGATGTCGATGCCGAAGCAGCAATACGTCAAGTTCAAAAATACTTTGGTGATATTCCATCACGTAAAACACCTGATCGTAACGATGTGATGGAATTCGAACGTGTGGGCTATCGTCACATGGAACTAAATTTGCCCGTACAAGTGCCCAATTTGTATATGGCGTGGAATGTACGCTCACTGGCTACCGCAAAAAATCCACAAGATGCTTATGCACTCAATATTATTCGCAATATTTTAGACAGTGGGATCTCATCTCGCCTACAAGACAAACTGGTACGAGATAGAAAATTACTCACGGCTGTAAGCGTTTCTTATGATCCATACAATCGTGGAGACAGCTTGTTTACCATTTCAGCACTCCCTGCCGATGGCGTCAAAATGGAACAAGCGCAAAAAGCTATACAAGATGAAATCGACACTTTAAAAACAGAATTAGTCAAAACACCTGAAGTTGAACGTATCACCACACGTTTTGTCTCCAATTTAGTCTATAACCAAGATGACATCAGCAGCCAAGCCAAGACGATCGGTAACTTAGAAGTCAATGGGCTCAGTTTCAGACTAATGGACGAATTACCAAAACTATATGAAAACGTCAGCGCACAAGATATTCAACGTGTCGCAAATGCGTATTTTGTCCGAGAAAATTTAAGCATCATGTATCTGCTTCCAGAACAGACGGAGGTTCCAACAACCTCAAATAAAGCAGATCAAACAGTAAAATCAGCTCAAACGGAAGTTGTTACTCCAGAGCAACAGACTAACTCAACCCAAAACACAGAAAGCGTCTTGTAAGGATTAGTGATGACTATTACGAAAATTTTATCTCTAAGCTTACTCACTGCGTTTGGCTCACTCCTCCATGCAGAAACTTATACGGAAAATGTTCCCGACCTCAACGATAATCCGAGCCAATTACAATCTATCCCAATGCTGCAAAGTTTAAAGAATTTACAGATTGATAAAGACTACCGTGCTCCGCTGGTTCAAGTGCTGAAAAACCGAAATGGCGTGAATAGTCTATTTGTTGAATCACAAGATCTACCTATGGTGGATATTCAACTGACCTTTAATGCGGGTTCTGCTCGTGATGAAGAAGTCGGAAAAGGCTTGTATGGTGTTGCCAACATGGCTGCACGTTTAATCGATGAAGGCACAGAAAAATACAATGCAACGCAAATTGCCTCGGTTTTTGACCAAACAGGTGCTCAATTTAGCGTACAAGCACATCGAGATATGTTTGTCGTTCGGCTACGCGTATTGTCAGACCCTAAAAAATTAGAACCTGCTTTAAGTATGATGATGGACGTGATTAAAAATGCGACTTTTAAAACCTCTAGTCTAAACTTAGCTCTCAGTAATAACCAAGCTGGTCAGAAGCAACTCCAAGAAAGCCCAAGTCGCTTAATGAATATTCGTTTCTATCGGGCTGTATACGGCACACATCCTTATGCAGAACCGATTACGGGAACCAATGGCAGTATCAAAAAAATAACACCAGACATTTTAAAGAAGTTTCGTGATCAATTTTTAGTTGCTCAAAACATGAATATTGCCATTACAGGTAAACTCAGCAAAAAAGAAGCGCAAAACCTAGCAGAACGTATTTCTGGAAACTTAAACCAAGGTGAAAAAGCCAAAGCGCTTGCACAACCAGAAGAAAAACAAGGCTTTGATATTATCCATCTTCCCTACAATTCCACCCAAGCCAACGTCATGTTTGGACATTTAGGCACCACACGCGATAACAAAGATCGATTAGCCTTAGAAGTAGCCAATCGAATGTTTGGCGGTGGTGGTTTTAACTCGGTCCTCATGCAAGAGCTTCGTGTTAAACGTGGCTATACTTATGGTGCCTATAGTGCATTTAGCTTTAGCCAAGCACCTGGTATCTTTAGCTTTAGCTATGGAACACGTCAAGATCAGCTGATAGATAGTATTCAAGTGGCACATAAGGCTTTAAATGATTTTGTCAAAATGCCTATTGATCAAAAACAAATGGAAGAAACCAAAGCAGGCATGCTGCGTGCTTTTCCAAATAATTACAGCAGTAATGCAACGATCAATGCACAGCTTGGTCTATTGGGCTTTTATCAACAAGACCCAGATTATTTGACCCAGTACCCAAAATTATTGGAAAAAATAACTGTAGCTGATGTACAAAATGCGGTTCGTACTTACATGCACCCTGAAAATATGACGGTGATTGTGGTGAGCAAAACCTTAGATAAAAATGAAGTACAGCAGATATTGGAGAAGAATGTACAAGCAGCTCCAACCAAGATAATCCCTGCAACTAAAGCTGTTCCTCTGCCAAAGCCGGAAGTTGATGTGCCCGCACAGACTCCATCTGATAAGCATGCATCAATTTAAGATAAGCACCAACGCGAATGTGATCTTGCTGTCTCAGCAGCATCGCCATTTCCTGAGTTTCAGGATAACTTTGCTGCAACGCAAGTCGTGACACGTTTTGGTATTGCTGTACAGAAATTGGACGATATAAGGCAATTACAGCCAATACCAAAATCACCACGATCATGACTGAAACAAAGATATTATAAATTTGCTCTAGCTGTATTTTAGATTTGAATTGAATAATTTTTTCTAAATCAATAGTCATACACTACCTCAGGTTCAAAGTAGTGTATGGCTGACGTTCAAGAAGTTCAAGTCACAGCGCTTAAAACTGCATCAGCCCCCTGTTTCAGTCTGTGAGTTAGCTAAACAATTTAATGAATAATGGTACGTATCACCGCAAAATAAAGTATCAATGCAATAATCGCCAAAACGATAAATACTGCAAAAATACTCATTCCACCCTCTGCATGCGCAGGATGTAAATCATCATCATCGGCGATTTTGAGTAATTCACCATTGTATGCATTGTAAAATTCTAAGCGCTGTCCCTTATCTAAATCCCGTGTGAAATCATATACACGTTTGCGCTGTGCCAAACCAAAATCCCCTAAATGAATCTCCTGATGAAAAATTGCGTCATCAAGATTG
The DNA here is from genome assembly GCF_013418685.1 of Acinetobacter sp. YH12129. Classification (NCBI taxonomy): domain Bacteria; kingdom Pseudomonadati; phylum Pseudomonadota; class Gammaproteobacteria; order Moraxellales; family Moraxellaceae; genus Acinetobacter; species Acinetobacter sp. YH12129. The sequence goes on along the minus strand of NZ_VPBP01000022.1, from coordinate 44,307 downwards.
CGACGATGTAGATGTGCCAATTCCACAATTTGCGCTAATGTCGGAGGATAATCTAAAGTTAAACCGTCTAAAACTTTTGTCATTTTACTTCTCCTTATTATCTACAACTTCTTATGTTAGTATTTTACTCATGAAAACAATTGTTCATTGTTTAATCATGTAAACTATAGCAAATTAGAAATATTTACGTGAATAGTTGACAATTCAAGATAATTGTAATATTAGTTTAACAATACTTAGTTATATTAGTTAATAGGGCTAAAGAATGGGCCCTTAATGATCATAATTAGAATAAGGAGTTAAATATGATTCAACAATTCTCTCAACATGAACTCGAACATGTATACGCAAATGCGGTGAACACAATTCAGTCTCAAATGAACTTCAGCGATGCAGTTCACGAATTGGAAGATGCAGCTCGTGCTGGACATGGTAAAGCAGCGTTATTTTTGGCTGAACTTTATTATCAAGGCTTCCGCGTAGAACGTGACTCACTCAAAGCGCAATATTGGCAGAACATGGCCACTTTGCAAGCATAACAAAACGTCACTAAGGTGGCGTTTTTTACACCCTTCAACTTTTAACTACATAAATTCTTACAATCAAGTTCAAAGCTTACACAGCTTTTTCATAAGAATTTCCTACAATAGGAGCAACATCAACAACACGCTGCATATGATGTCTAAATTAAAGCAATATAAACCTATTCCAAAAGATTTATTTTTCAAAATTAGTATTTTAAAAACCATGATGTACTGTGGAGTCCTTTGGGGTCTCTACCACCAACAAGGTTGGGCAATGACCAGCGATCAAGATCATATTATCTTCCCGTTTTGGCTAAATGGCATTCAAGCGCATAAATATGCCAAAAAGCATTGGCCCAACTACACTCCACGACGCATTACACCAGAGGATTTTGAGGCATCGCTATTACCGACATTAACACGTCTTAAAGTTATCCCTGCGTTGCATAGCTCTAGCCACATCCGTCTCAAGCTCACAACCTCGCAAATGCGTTTATTCTTTTTTAACCAAAATAAGATTCAAATGGCATAAAACCCTCAGTGCATGTTTGACCCCAACATGCACTGAAAAGTATTTGCTTTTTTCAAATTTCGCGCTAATTTAAATTAAACAAAAACTACTATAAAGGAATGAAAATATGACTACAGTTGCCCAAGTACTTAAAGACAAAGCTTATCAAGAAATCTACACCATCACCCCAGATGCGACTGTACTCGAAGCCATTTCCCTGATGGCACAAAAAGGCATTGGTGCCCTCGTTGTGACCCATGAAGGCACAGTTGTTGGGATTTTGTCTGAGCGTGATTACACACGTAAAATCGCCCTGATGGAAAGAACCTCTTTCGATACCTCTGTCAGCGAGATTATGACGGGAAGTGTTATCACTGTCACAAGTGCAGCGACTGTCGAAGAATGTTTAGAACTCATGACAGATCGCCATTTACGTCATTTACCTGTCGTTGAGGAACAGAAATTGACTGGCTTAATCTCCATCGGTGACCTTGTAAAAGCAGCAATGGATGATCAACGAAAACTGATCGAACAACTTCAACAATATATTTCAGGCTAAACTCAAAAATCCCCCTTGATAAACTTTAAGGGGGAATTCTAAATATCAATAATTTTATATAACTCACAGTTTGTAATGACATACACATTACAAATTAATTACTTTTCTCAATTTCCTTTCTTATGTTGAAACCCGCTTTAGATAAATTAGACCAACTAGATGCCATCATTTTAGAACTATAACGCTTAATGTTTTCGATGAAAGACGATGAGGTGTTGCAAAACTACCGACGCACGATTAATTTAGAGATTGCATCTTCTATCGCTGAAATTTTAGATGCAAAGGCAATTATTTATGCACTACATCCTGAGTTAATTTCAATTTCATCAAGCTTTGACCATATTTTTTATAAAAATTACGTCAAAAAAAATATCCCAGTTAAAAACCTGGGATACTTCGAATATAGATCGGGCTATACAACTGCAAAAGATTTTTGCATCATCAACAGATGATGAGCAACTTAGTCTTTTTTAATGGCAGTAATTAATTTAAACCTAATTTTTCAGCCACATAGTCTGAGTCTTTATCGCCACGGCCTGAAACGTTAACGACAATCTTCACATCTTTGGCAAGATTTGGCGCTTCACGAATTGCCCACGCAACCGCATGTGAACTTTCTAGTGCAGGAACAATACCTTCCACACGTGAAAGCGTCATGAATGCATCTAAACACTCTTGGTCTGTCGCTGTTGTATATTCAACACGGCCTAGGTCTTTTAACAAACTATGTTGTGGCCCCACCCCTGGATAGTCCAAACCTGATGCAATTGAATGCACTGGTAATGGTTCACCCTGTTCATCCTCAAGGACATAACATGCCATGCCATGAATTTGACTTGGCTTACCCAATGTCAACGTCGCAGAGTGCATATTGGTATCTAAACCATGACCTGCAGGTTCTACGCCAACAAGTTTTACATCGGAGTCATTCAGGAATGCTGTAAATGCACCAACGGCATTGGATCCACCGCCCACACATGCAACCACATAGTCAGGATTTGCACCAAATCGATCATTGGCTTGAACTTTAATTTCATCTCCAATAATTGACTGGAAGTCACGAACCATTTTCGGGAATGGATGTGGGCCAACCACTGAACCAATCGCATAAATAAAATTGGTTGGATCTTTTAAATATTCTTCAAAAGCGCTATCTACTGCATCTTTAAGCGTAGCTGTACCACGTGTAACAGAGATAAGGTTGGCACCTAAAATCTTCATTTTCACCACGTTTGGATGTTCTTTTTCAATATCCACTTGCCCCATGTGAATTTCACATGGAATGCCCACTAAGGCACAAGCCGTTGCCAATGCTACACCATGCTGACCTGCGCCGGTTTCAGCAATCACTTTGGTTTTACCCATGTATTTTGCTAATAAGGCTTCGCCAAGGCAGTGGTTAATTTTATGCGCGCCAGTATGGTTGAGGTCTTCACGCTTGAGGTAGATTTGTGCACCACCTAATTTGTCAGACAAGCGCTTCGCATAAAACAATGGGCTTGGACGTCCAACATAGTGTGCAAACAACTCTTTCAATTCATTTTGAAATTCTTCTGTATGACGAATTTGCTCATAAGCAACATTAATGTCATCCATTGCCTGTTTTAAATCTGGTGGAATGAACTGCCCACCGTATTCACCGAAGAAACCTTCTTCATTAGGTAATGCGATACCATTAATTTGATGATCCATCATATTTCCTTCATGTTGTATGCAAAACAAAGACTTTTAAATACTATCCAATTTTGAAAATAAGAAACAATGCAAAATTGGAGTAAGTAATATAAACATCATTGATAAGAAAAAGTAGCGTTTTTAAAGCTTTAGCGCGCTAAATATTTCGTCATATCTTCCACACCTTTGAGGGTCATCGGGAACATATGATCTTCAAAGATTTGTTTAATCACAGCTATGGTTTGAGTGTAATGCCAATAACTTTCTTCTTCTGGGTTTAACCATGCTGTTTTATCAAAATGATTGCGTAAGCGCTGTAACCACACCTGACCCGCTTCATCATTCATATACTCCACAGAACCACCTACAGAGTTCAATTCATACGGTGCCATACTCGCATCACCGACCACGATGACGCGGTAATCTCGCCCATAGGTATTGAATAGATCCCATGTATTCATACGCGTGCTTGAACGGCGAATATTATCTTTCCACACATAGTCATATAAACAGTTATGAAAATAGAAATACTCTAAGGTTTTAAATTCAGTTTTTGCAGCGGTAAAGAGCTTCTCACATTGGGCAATATGTGAATCCATCGAGCCCCCAACATCAAAAAGCATCAAGACTTTAATACGGTTACGTCGTTCTGGAACCAACTGCACATCCAAAATACCCTGTTTGGCAGTTTCACGAATGGTTCCGTCGATATCCAGCTCTTCTGCTGCACCTTGACGGGCAAATTTACGCAAACGACGCAAAGCCATCTGCATCTGACGACTGCCGAGAATCTGCTCATCATCTAGGTTTCGGTATTGACGTTGTTCCCACACTTTCACCGCAGATCGTTTACGACCAGGCCCACCAATACGCACGCCTTCAGGATGGTCGCCATAGGCACCAAACGGCGACGTACCACCCGTCCCAATCATCCGATTACCACCCTGATGCTTTTTATGCTGCTCGCGCAAACGCTCTTCGAGCATTTTCATCAGTTCTTCTAAGGAACCAGCTTTTTTTAATTCTTCTCGTTGTTCTGGTGTTAGATGCTTTTCGATGAGCTCAAGGTCAAACCAATCCTTTGGCAGTTTATGTACCTGATTTAATAGCTCATCCAAATCAAAGGTAGCAATACCGTCAAAATAGTCCTTCATTGCACGGTCGAACTTATCAAAGTAACGTTCATCTTTGACCATGACGGTTTTTGCAAGCTGATAAAATTCATTTTGATCTGCAAAGACCAGCCCTGCTGCCACTGCTTGGTTCAAGTCAATCAATTCACGAGTTGAAACAGGAACACCGTATTTTCGAAGGGTATAAAACAATCGCACAAACATAGGCGAATAAAATCCAATAAAAAATTAAATATGAGGAGGTCAAATCCAGTGTGAATGCATGTGATCTTGTTATTTCATCTGCAACTGAGTCTTGCCTTTACATCCACCATTATGAAAAATTGATCCCTACAAGTAAAGCCAAAAGCTTTTACTGTGTGTTCATATACGTTGCCCTACCTACCCAAAGAAACACAAACGGCATGATTTATTCGCAAGTCGCATTTCTTTCTTTAAGTGATTTTTTAAGAGTTTCATATTTGCGCTGAACATCGAGACGATCCTGCTGCAACTTTTCAATGGATACGATTTTATGAAAACCTTGATGGTTTCTATAGCGGTTAAAATCGCTTAGGTTCAAGATCACAAAATCATAGTATTTCAGCTCGAGTACAGTTGCAGCACAGGCCTTTTGTTGAATGGTCGTTTGAGCTGCGAGATGATCTGATTGATCAATGAGCTTTTCTTTAAGTTGATGTTCTGCAACTTGCGCCCAATACGCATCTTGGAGTAGCTGTTGATGCTGCTGTTCAAACTGAGCATCATCCATCGCATAGCTATAACTAGATAAATACAAGCTCGCAGCCAACAAGAGTGCTGCCAACTTAAACCTCCTACGTACGCCTATATGTACACAAGAAACGTAAGCGCTTGTCTGCATAATTCACCTTTATATTTTTTAATACTCAAAATAAAAGCCGGATAACCGGCTTTTAAATCTTTTAAAGAATTGATATCAATTAACGACGTGACATAAATGCTAAACGTTCAAGCAATTGCACATCTTGTTCGTTCTTAATCAAGGCACCATAAAGTGGTGGAATTGATTTCGATTTATCTGTGTTGCGTAAAATATCTTCTGGCATATCATCCACCATCAGCAAACTCAACCAATCAATCAACTCAGAGGTTGAAGGCGGTTTCTTTAAACCCGGAATTTGACGTAATTTAAAGAAAATTTGTAGTGCTTCAGAGACCAAGGTATTTGAAATATTTTCAAAATGTACATCGATGATTTCACGCATGGTTGCTTCGTCAGGGAATTCAATATAATGAAAGAAACAACGACGCAAGAAGGCATCTGGAAGTTCTTTTTCATTATTTGAAGTAATGATCACGATTGGACGTTGTGTTGCCGTAATCGTTTCACCCGTCTCATACACAAAGAATGACATTTTATCGAGTTCATGCAGCAAATCATTAGGGAATTCGATATCTGCTTTATCAATCTCGTCAATTAGAAGCACACAACGTTCTTCACTGGTAAACGCTTCCCAAAGTTTACCCGGCTTAATATAGTTTTTGATGTCATAAACACGGTCATCGCCCAACTGACTATCACGCAGACGAGATACGGCGTCGTACTCGTACAAACCTTGTTGAGCCTTGGTCGTCGATTTGATATGCCAAGTAATGAGCTTAAGGCCTAAACTTTCAGCCACTTGTTCGGCTAAAAGTGTTTTACCTGTCCCCGGCTCACCTTTAACCAAAAGTGGCTTTTGCAATGAACGTGCAGCTTTTACTGCAAGTTTTAAGCTATCGGTCGCAATATATTGATCTGTACCAGTAAATTGTTGAGTTTCAACAGACATGACATAACCTTATTTTTTTATTTAAAGCGGTGAAATTTTCTTGTTTACAACGTGCTGTGGTTTCGCTGCATTGTATTTGGTCCAAAAATAACCGAGGACTAAACCAATACCCACCACAAAGAGAATCAACGATAGATTCAACCAAACCAATGGCTGATCTTTTGTTAATACACCAAAAATCAAACCAAAAATCGCAGGTGCGATTGCTGCATTTGAACCTTCAGAAACGGTTGGTGTTAATAAAATAGCAAATACGATAAGCCAACCAATGGCACCGATCGTTTTGGGTAAGCGCTTCATCAGCCCATACCAACACAACAAAGCAATTACAGCCCCACCTAGGTAAACCGTAATTGCAATACTGCTTTCAGGAATTGAGTCCAATACCGATACTACACCATTCATTTTCACAACTCCTGAATTAACTTAAGCGCCGCGCAAGCCTTCTGGCTCAACTGCATTTGGGTCAATTAAACCTTCTGGAGGCATTTGAATAAAGAACCCTTTTGTTTCAATTGAATCTAGTACATGCAATACGTTCACACGTGCAAGTTTGCGTGATTCACTGAGTTCTAGATCCATGACAAATGTGGCACGACCAAATGCTGTACGTAAAGCATCAGGCATTACTGCAAGCGGATCAGTCGCTTCAGTTTCGTTTTCATTAACTTCAGGACGGGCAATATAAAGATACATTTCATCTTTTTTGCTCGATTTGTAGATAGAACAGTACATAATTGAATCAATACTCATTAAACGCAAGGCAAAGGATACATCAAAAAAAAGACTGATACATTAGTGTTTATTAACGCATCAGTCGTGAATTTGTATAAGTGATAGTTCTTTAATCAATCAGAACTTATTCCATCACTTTCATTTGACCAGAAAGATAGCTTTCATCGGCATGCAGCACTTCAATTAAAGGCTTCGTCAGCAAATCATAGCGCCAGCCCAACAAATAACTCGGTAAATCTTGTTCATCATTATGAAAAACCACATGCTGATACAAAGCATTTAACCATTTTTTGCGCATTAAAACTTCTTTAGGCACAGAGGTTTCTTGTACTGCACGCTGAATAACGGTATCGACGCGTGAACCAATATCCTGAGAAGAGTGACGAATTGGACGTGCCATACGCAGCGGCCATTCAGCTTGTTCAGGTAAAAACTTCAACAAATCTAAAATAATTTTACCATGCTCACGCACAATGTTCGGACGAATGTCTTTCACCGCACTCAATTGAAAATTATTTTTTGGATTCTTTTCTACCATATCAATGATGGTTGAGTTTTTAAGAATAAAGCTACGTGGCTGATTTAAGGCTTTCACCATTTGCTCACGCCAAACGGCCAATTGCTGAATTTGCATGAGCTGACGACGTGAATGTCGATAATTACCAATATCGTGATACAGCAAATGGATCGGCGTTTCAGTGCCAATTTCATAAGTTAAATTTTTGCAGTCCTCAAGCACACAATTTAATAAACTTTTCGCAGCCAACTCATTTTGAATCGTTTGGCTTAAATTCATTAAATAATGTACATCATTCGCTGCATAGTTCAATTGCTCGGCACTGAGTGGACGAGCCAACCAATCTGAACGTGTCTGATCTTTATCTATATCTACATCGAGCATAGTTTTTAAGGCATTTTGATAGCTGACTTGTAAGCCATGCCCTAAAAATGACATCCCAACTTGTGTATCAAAGACATTTTCTAAAGACTTATGCTGTGCATAGTGATAAATCAGGTCGATATCTTCACTACAAGCATGAAAAATGTTTTGCTGAGCCGCAAATAATTTTTGCCAGAATTGGCTTAAATCGAGGGTTGTACCATCAAGTAAATACACCTGATTTTGTACATTAATTTGGAAAAGTCCAAGTTTGGGCCACAGGGTATCTACTTTTATAAACTCGGTGTCGAGTCCGTAAATCGAGCTTTGGTCCATAAGATTTAAAACAGAATTTAAATCTGGCTGATTTTGAATGAATTGATACATAAGTTGCTGAGTCTAATTTTAGATGCTCTATGAGCTTATATTAACTGATATATATTATTTATCTATAAGGAAAAACGTTATTTTAGTGACTTATTTTCTTTATTTGGCTTTTTTATTCATTATTAACAAAAACTTTAATCGTTATTAAGTATAAATAATTAGGTGAATTTTATACAAAGCGAAACGAGTTTCGCTCTATAGTTACTTCATTCGCATTCGGTTATGCACGGCCTGACTTAAAGTATGACTATCCACATATTCAAGCTCACCACCCTGTGGTACACCCTGTGCAATACGGGTCATTTGTATTGGTAAATGCTTGGTCGCTTCAACCAAATAATGTGCTGTCGCTTGACCTTCTACCGTTGCATTGGTCGCCAAGATCACTTCCTGCACTTTACCATCACTTAATCGTTGAATTAAATATGGGATACCAATTTCGTCTGGGCCAATACCATCGAGTGGCGACAAATGTCCACCCAATACATGATATTTCCCTCTAAAACTGCCACTTTGCTCGATTGCCATGACATCTGCGGGAGATTCAACCACACAAAGCAGTTGATCATCACGTTCTGACGAGACGCATATGTTGCACACTTCATCTTCAGTCAATGAATGGCAAATTGTACATTCATGAATATAGTTGGTTGCTTCAGTCAAGGCATGTGCCAAACCAACAGCGCCTTCCCTATTTTTCATGATTAAGTGCAGTGCCATACGTTGAGCCGACTTTGGCCCAACGCTTGGCAAAATACGCAATGCCTGTACAAGTTGATCAAAACGATCACTAAACATTCAACGTATTCCTTAGAATAAACCTGAAAGACCTGGTGGAAGACCCATACCAGAGTTTGCAGATTTCAGTTTTTCTTCTGAAATTACTTCAGCTTGACGTGAAGCATCATTCATTGCTGCTGCAATTAAGTCTTCAATCATATCTGCATCATCTTGAAGTAGTTCAGGATTGATTTCGATACGTTTCACTACATGACGTGCAGTCATAGTAACTTTAACCAGACCACCACCTGCTTCAGCGTGAACTTCAACTTGTGCAAGCTCTTCCTTGGCTTTTTTAATGTTGCTCTCAACTTCTTTTTGCATGCGTTGAGCTTGCTGCATGAGCATATTAATGTTCATAAAAATCTCCGAACAAAACTGATGAATTCACTTTAGATAAGATCTAAACCGCGTGAAAGATCGCGAATAATATCATTAATATCTTCTAAACCAACAGATACGCGAATTAAACCTTCGCTAATCCCTGCTGCTTTTTTCGCTTCTGCTGACATTCTGCCATGAGAAGTCGTTGCAGGATGGGTAATTGTTGACTTTACATCACCCAAGTTACTTGTAATAGAAAGGAACTTAGTATTATCAATCACTGTCCAAGCGCCTTCACGTTCGCCTTTCACAACAAACGATACAACTCCGCCAAAGCCTTTTTGTTGCTTTTTCGCCAACTCATGACCTTCGTGATTTGGAAGTCCCGCATAGTACACTTTTTCAACTTTCGGGTGTGAATCTAACCATTCAGCTAAAGTTTGAGCACTTGCACAGTGGGCTTTCATACGTAAGCTTAAAGTTTCTAGGCCTTTCAGGAAGATCCATGCATTGAATGGACTCATCGAGTTACCCAGTGTACGAATAACACCTGTAATCTCTTCCATCAATTTTGCACTACCAACAACTGCACCACCGAGCGCACGACCTTGACCATCAATATATTTTGTTGATGAATAGATCACGAGGTCCGCACCAAATTTAATCGGTTGCTGTAACACTGGTGTACAGAAGGTATTATCGACTGCAAATAATGCCCCATGCGCATGTGCAATATCAGCAATGGCTTGTAAATCACCTACTTGAGCTAATGGGTTTGACGGTGTTTCAATAAACAATAGGCGTGTAGTTGGACGAATCGCTTGTTTCCAAGCATCTAAATCTTCCAAATCAACAAAAGTAACGTCAACACCAAATTTGATGACATATTTTTCAAACAGAGAAATGATCGAACCAAAGACAGCACGTGAACACACCACATGATCGCCAGCTTTCAAATACGCCAAAGTGATCGCGTGTACGCCCGCCATACCTGAACTTGTCGCAACCGCGGCTTCAGCACCATCCAAAACAGCTAAACGTTTTTCGAAAGCTTGTACAGTTGGGTTGGTATAACGTGAATAGGTATTGCCTTCAATTTGACCTGAAAATTTTGCTGCGGCATCTGCTGCACTTTCACAAACAAATGATGAAGTCAGGAAAATTGGCTCGCTATGTTCACCCTCAAAAGTACGAGTATGACCTGTACGAATCGCTAAAGTCTCTAATTGGTATTCGATGTCGTCTTGTTGGCTCATCTGTATTACTCAGTCGCGAAGAACTGCCTTTGTGAAGAATTGCCAATATTTTGAGCGTCTAAGCTATTTAAGGTCAAGGTAAAATACGAAATTATCGCTTAGACTTCGACCAATCCTACAAGGACTTAGGCAATTGACAGTTATGCACCCTTTCAAACAGAAATTTCTAGCGCAGCAAAAGAAAATTAAACACCTGTCTACACGTGTGTTTAATGCAAAATCGCTGGTCCTTTCTCAATCAACCCCCTATGAAGTAATTACTGAATATAAACATGCAAAAGTTCGGTATTACGCTTCGCCTGATCGTAAATACAAAGAACCCTTAGTGTTTGTTGCTCCACTGGCCATCAATATGGCGATTTATGATTTGTATCCATATCGCTCATTGGTGAAACATTTTCAACATAGTGGATTTGATGTCTATTTGTTGGAATGGGGAAAATTAAACTATCAAGATCGTTTCTTAAATTTTCTATCGTTTATTGATGATGTGATTCCACATTGTATTGATCAAATTTGTGAGCATGCAGATAGTCAATACATCTCGCTACACGGTTGGAGCATGGCTGGAGTCTTTGTAACGCTATATACCGCATTACACCAACCTGAACATGTTAAAAATCTAATGGTGATGGGCGCACCGATTGATAGCTATGCTTCAGGTCGTATCGGAAAGTTATTTCAAAAAACCAATCGCTTGCTTTCACGTAGTAAGAATTTACAAGAAAAGGTCTACACAGGGAAAATTCCTAAACATTTTATCCATACACCGGGCGTACTCAATGCGATTGGATTTAAAATCGTTGATCCAATGGGTTGGTTCAAAAGCCAAAAACAATTTTTATCTAACTTAGACAATCTACATGACCTGTATGAACATGCAACCATGGGCGATTTTCTCAATCACATGATTGACTATCCGGGTGGTATTAACCAAGACATGGTGTTCAATGTTTGGCTACAAAATCCACTTAAAAACGGCATTATTCAATTGAAAGATAAAGTTATTCAATTAAAAAATATCCACTGCTCTTTGTTGATTGGCGCGGGTTCTACCGATCAAATCGTTACGGCAGATGCAGCAAGTCCTTTAGGCGAATTGACAAGTAGTCAAGATGTCACGTTTACTCTCATTCCCGGTGGTCACCTCGGCCTGATGTCGAGTCAAAAAAGTGCCAATCAATTTTGGCCAACTTTGACCCAGTGGCTTACACAAAGATCCAGTTTATTGAAATAAAAATTTAGAGGGTAAAGTAAAGATGATTCAGTCAGTTGCATTTATCGGATTGGGCGCAATGGGTTCCCGTATGGCAGCGCACCTACCAAAACAGTTCGACACGGTTTATGTCTGGAATCGAAACTTTACCAAGGCAGAGCAACATGCTGCTGAATTTGGTACGCAAGCGGTTGCTTTAGAACAAGCAGTACAAGCGGACATTATTTTTTCTTGCCTACCCATCAGCCAAGATGTTGAAAATTTAATTGCGAGTGTAACGCTGAAATCAGGCTCGATTTGGGTCGACTGTACCAGCGGTGTGCCAGAATCTGCAAAAAAACTCGCTTCAGCCTTAAAGCAACAAAACGTTTCGTTCTTAGACGCCCCTGTGAGTGGACAAACCATTGGCGCTGAAACGGGAACATTAACCGTCATGATTGGTGGTGACGCAGCAGCCTTTGAACGTGCATTACCTGCGATCCAAACATTTGGCAAACTGATTAAACATGTGGGTGAACCGGGTGCGGGTTTTGCCGTTAAAGCTGTAAACAACATGTTAATGGCTGTAAATCTTTGTGCAGTTGCTGAAGGATTCACCACCTTAAAAGCGCATGGCGTAGACTTACATGAAGCACTCGATTGTATTAATGCGTCGAGCGGTAAAAGTAATGTGACTGAAACTGTTTTACCGCAGCGCGTACTGAATCGTAGCTTCCCATTAACCTTTGCACTTCCATTACTTGCAAAAGATACGGGAATTGCTGTTGATCTGGTACGACAAGCAAAACTTTCAGCCCCTGTGCTCTCTTTGACGCAAAATTTAATCCAAGCAGCAAGCGATCAAGCTGAAGAAAACAGTGATTTTTCAAGCGCTATGATTATGTATGAAAAATGGAGTAAAATTACAATTGAGTAATAACTCGCCATTGAATAACGATAAATAACCATCATATTGTACTCTAGTGTCATAACACACATTGTTACAAATGACAGAGGAAACTCGCATGAACAAATTTACCCTCGCAACTTTGCTAGGTGCTGTAACTTTAATCGGGGCTTCTACTGCTGTTTTAGCATCTGAGCAAGAATGCCAAAAGTTGAAAAATGACCATGATGTGATTTATGCATCGAAAGGTTTCTGCTTTAAAGATCCTGACGCTAAAGCGAAGTTTGGCAATGACAATTGCTACACAACTAAGCCTAAATTTTCAGAAAAAGAGCAACAACGACTTGACGCGATCAAAGATCGTCAGAAAGAATTGAACTGTAAATAATTACGATTCAATTCGCTCAAGGAATTTAGCAATGACTTATGATGATCAAAATATTTTTGCTCGGATTTTACGCGGAGAACTTCCTGCGTTTAAAGTCTATGAAGATGATCAAGTACTCGCTTTTATGGATGTCATGCCACAGGCCGAAGGTCATACGCTCGTAATTCCTAAAACCCCTGCTATTACGCTGCTTGATTTAGATCCAGAAGCGGCTGCTTATACCATTCAGGTAGCTCAAAAAGTTGCAAAAGCAATGGAAAAAGCCTTAGACGTGAAAGGTATCGTATTGATGCAGTTGTCTGGCGCTGCTGCGGGTCAAACTGTTCCGCATGTGCATTTCCACCTAATTCCGACTTCAGTGCATGAATTAGGTAAACATGCCGCACAAATGGGCGACATGGAAAAAATCAAAGCCATTGGCGAAAAAATCAAAGCAGCACTTTAAGTTCAATTGAGTTTAAAGTGATGATCAATGGAGCTTCGGCTCCATTTTTTATATCTACACTATTACGCTAACTATTTTTAGCTTTAAACAACTTAATGTTCAATTCAACTATAAACACTTAATAAGTATTCATTTTTATAAATATAAAAACAATTTAAACCAAAAGTCACCTTTCACCGTTTTGAAATATTTCCTTAATAGAACTGTCTTATTTGTAATGAATACTTAGCGCCATTAGATAGCGAAATTACTTCTAGCCAAGCTACTGATAAAACATATTGATATGACTGGAAAAGTCTTCTGGAGCTTCAAATGAAAAAAACTCTATGTGCATTAGCAATCGGGGCAACAATTCTTACACCAATGATGGCATCTGCTGCAGATGTAAAAATTTATGGCCGTGCACATGTCTCTCTTGACTATCTAGATGATGGTAAAGATTACAACGAAGTTGGTCTTTCTTCTAATGCTTCACGCTTAGGCTTCAAAGTAGATCAAAAAATTAATGATGACCTCAACGTATTCGCTCAAATTGAGCAAGAAGTAAACTTTGCAAGCGGTAGCCAAGACAGCAAAGGTATAGATTTTTCAACACGTGACACATTCGTGGGTTTAAAAAGTTCAACTTATGGTCAAGCACGTGTAGGTCGTTTTGACAGCCCATTTAAAGTCGCACGTAGCCCTGTGAACTTCTTCGGTGACATGGTTGGTGACGTTCGTAACGTAACACGTGTCGGCAACTTAAAATTTGATGAACGTAATGAAAACACCATTGAATATAAATCGCCAAAATTTGGCGGTGGTTTCAATGTATTAGCTGCAATGTCGATGCATTCAGGTACACAAATTGACCGTGAAACAGATGGTGAAGGCAAAGATGACAACAAAGCCTATGACCTTGCTCTAACCTATAAAGAAGGTCCAATTGATTTTGCAGCAGCTTACGAAAAGTATGATGAAAATGCAGCAAACGCAGCTGGTGGTGCAAGTCGTGATGCATTCCGTATTGCCGGTGCATATAAATTAACTGAAGAATTTAACTTGGGTGCGTTATACCAAATTGCCAAACACGACAACGATACAGCCAACCCAGATGCGCAAGTTTTCGGTGTAGCTGGCGAATATAAAGTAACGCCTAAAACCTCAGTACGCGGTGAATACTTCTACCGTGACGTAGATGCTGATGATGCCAATGCAAGCTTGATCGGTGTGGGTGTAGAACATAAGTTGGATAGCACATTACGCGTATACGGCAACTTAGCAACTGTGCTTAACGACAAAAACTCTAAACTCAATCCTTGGAAAGAAGGTCGTAGCTTCGGTAACGGTATCTCAGGGATCGGTGATGAAAATGCAACTGCACTTTCTCTTGGTCTACGTTACGACTTCTAAGCTGCAATATCTCCCCCAAAAGACATACTCCGGTATGTCTTTTTTTTACTCAAATAAAATGTCTCAGAACTAAAATAAGCTAATTTCATCATTTATCAGTGGTTTATAAAAACAATTAAAAAAAACTAGACACGCCTATTCAATATCATCCGTATAACGATCGTTTACTAGCACCACATCAACAACGGATTTATTTAGCCAAACTTAAAAATAATAAATACAAATCTTATTCATTCAATAAAGATTCTCATTATTAACAATATAACTTTTAGTAAATATAGTAAATTAGTCAGAATTTAAAACATAAATATAAGCGTTTTAGTCGGATTTAAAATAATTAAACACAAGTGTTTTAGTCAAGTATTTAAAATAAAAAATTAGTTTATTTTTTAACTAATAAGTAATATAAGTAATTGTATTTAAATTACTTAATAATATATTTTTATTTTAACTGTTCAACCTATTTGCTTTTTGTATATATTTGTTAATAATATAGTACAAGTTTAAAGAATAGGCTTATCTCCATGAGCTTAAAATTCAAAGATTTAAATCGTCGTGTGGTCAGAGAAATAACCGCAATACTAATAATTAAAGTGATTATTTTAATGATCATTAAGAACATCTGGTTCGACGCCCCTACTATCCCTAAAAACTTTGACAATCAAGTTGCCGAGCATATTGCTGGCAGTCCTTCCCAAATCAAGGAGACACGTTGATGATTTCTGAAAGCGTGGTCGATCTTTCGCGGTTCCAATTTGCAATGACCGCGATGTATCACTTTATTTTTGTTCCACTGACTTTAGGTCTGGCTTTTATTCTTGCCATTATGGAAACCACCTATGTGATTTCTGGCAAAGAAATTTATAAAGACATGACTAAATTCTGGGGAAAACTCTTCGGTATTAACTTCGCTTTAGGTGTTACTACTGGTTTGACCATGGAGTTTCAGTTCGGTACTAACTGGGCGTATTACTCACACTATGTCGGTGATATTTTCGGTGCACCATTAGCCATTGAAGGTCTGATGGCATTCTTCCTTGAATCAACATTTATTGGTTTATTCTTCTTCGGCTGGGATCGCCTATCTAAAGTTCAGCATTTGGCTGTCACTTGGTTGGTTGCACTTGGCTCGAACATGTCCGCACTATGGATTTTAGTGGCCAATGGTTGGATGCAAAACCCTGTCGGTTCCGCATTTAACTATGAAACTATGCGTATGGAAATGGTGGACTTCGGTGCATTGATTTTCAACCCTGTGGCTCAGGTTAAATTCGTACATACCGTATCTGCAGGTTATGTGACTGGTGCTATTTTCGTACTGGCAATTTCAAGTTACTACTTATTGAAAAAGCGTGACTTGCCATTTGCGCGTCGTTCATTCGCTATCGCTGCTATCTTTGGTTTAGCTTCTACACTTTCAGTGATCTTACTAGGTGATGAATCTGGTTATGAAATTGGTGATGTACAAAAAACTAAACTTGCTGCAATTGAAGCGGAATGGGACACTCACCCAGCTCCAGCGCCATTTACTTTGTTTGGTATTCCAAATAAAGAAACCATGTCTACTGACTACGCGATCAAAATTCCTTATGTCATGGGGATTATTGCAACACGTTCAACTGACAAAGAAGTAACAGGTATTAAAGACCTAATCGTTCAACACGAAGCACGTATTCGTAACGGTATGGTGGCTTACTCACAGTTAGAACAACTTCGTGCAGGCGATACTTCTCCTGAACTTAAAGCAGCATTTGCTGAGTCTCAAAAAGACTTGGGTTATGGTTTGCTTCTGAAAAAATACACAGACAAAGTTGTCGATGCTTCTGATGATCAAATCAAAGCTGCTGCAAAAGACACTATTCCACATGTTCCAAGCTTGTTCTGGGCATTCCGTGCAATGGTTGCTTCTGGTTTCTTAATGCTCCTTCTGTTCGTACTTGCTACCTTTGCTGTCGGTAAACGTAATGCAGAAAACAAACCTTGGTTATTAAAATTTGCTTTGTTTGCTCTACCATTACCTTGGATTGCTGCACAAACAGGTTGGTATGTTGCCGAAGTTGGTCGTCAACCTTGGACTATCGGTGAAGTTCTACCTACACATCTTTCAGCGTCTAGCTTAAGTACAGGTGATGTATGGGGTTCTATCCTTGCATTGGCAGCGTTCTACACTGTACTGCTGATCATTGAAATGTACTTAATGATTAAATTCTCACGCCTTGGCCCAAGTTCTCTACATACTGGTAAATACCACTTCGAGAAACTTGAAGCTGCAAAAAAGGCAAATGAGGAGGCTCAAGCATGATCGAATATGAATTACTCAAAATCATTTGGTGGGTTTTAGTCGGTGTCCTACTGATCGGCTTCGCCCTCACCGATGGCTTCGATATGGGCTCAATGGCGATCATGCCATTCGTAGGTAAAAAAGACGAAGAACGTCGTGCGGCAATCAATACGATTGCCCCACACTGGGACGGTAACCAAGTTTGGTTTATTACTGCCGGTGGTGCACTGTTTGCAGCATGGCCAATGGTATATGCAACTGCATTCTCAGGCATGTATTGGGCGCTGTTACTGGTACTCTTCGCCCTCTTCTTACGTCCAGTCGGTTTTGATTACCGTTCTAAACTTGAAAATACCAAGTGGCGTAATTCTTGGGATTGGGGTTTAGCAATTGGTGGTGCAGTTCCTGCCCTCGTATTTGGTGTTGCGTTTGGTAATATGTTCCTCGGTGTTCCATTCACTATGGACGAAACTGTTCGCTCGACTTATACAGGTAGTTTCTTTGCGCTGCTTAACCCATTCGCTTTAGTTTGCGGTATTGTGAGTTTATCTATGCTTTGCGCTCATGGTGGTGCATGGCTCATGCTTCGTACAGATGGCGACCTACGTGCACGCTCTGCAAAAGCGACTCAACTTATGGGTATCGTATTCTTGGTTTGCTTCTTACTTGCAGGCGCATGGTTATACTTCGGTAATATCCAAGGCTACACATTAGCGCAACCATTTGACACAAATGGCGTTGCTAACCCATTGGCTAAAGAAGTGATCACCAATGCCAATCCAGGTTGGATGAACAATTATAGTATTTATCCAATTACTATGATTGCGCCAATCATGGCAATTTTAGGTGCTTTGATCATTATCCTTGCCGCAGGTAAAGGTAAAGCCGGTTTCAGCTTCCTTGGTTCAAGCTTGACAGTCATTGGTGCAATCTTAACCGCTGGTTTTGCATTGTTCCCTTTCCTTATGCCATCGAGCATCAACCCAACTGTAAGTTTGACTATGTGGGATGCGGTATCAAGTAAAAATACCCTGACTGTGATGACAGTTGCCGCATGTATTTTTGTCCCAATTATCCTGTGCTACACAACTTGGTGTTACTACAAGATGTGGGGTGTGGTCACAAACAAACATATTGAAGAGAATTCACACAGCCTATACTAAGGCTGTGTCTAAGGAGAAAAGACGATGTGGTATTTTGCTTGGATTCTCGGTATTTTGATGGCATGTTTTGCAGGTGTACTTAGTGCGCTTTACATCGAACATCATCAAGATCTAGATGAGGAATAACAAATGACTGATGCTGCTGTAGAAAAATCACTTGTAGAAAAGAAGCCAAATAAATTTGCAATGGTCATTTCCTGCCTGTTAGCTTTTCCTTTGGCAGCCGTGTTACTTGTACATCCTGCTGCCATGCTGGATGACAATGGTGGATATAGCCATCGAGCGCTGATGTTCATCATGATAGGTATTTCAGGTGGTTTTGTGCATGGTGTGGGTTTTACGCCACACCATTGGTTCTGGAAATGGCTTTTTAGCCCTTTCCTCGCTTGGCCACTCATGTTATGGGGCTACTACACATGGTTCCTACATTAATTAATATCTAAATAAAGCCCTCA
Organism: Acinetobacter sp. YH12129; assembly: GCF_013418685.1. Taxonomy (NCBI): domain Bacteria; kingdom Pseudomonadati; phylum Pseudomonadota; class Gammaproteobacteria; order Moraxellales; family Moraxellaceae; genus Acinetobacter; species Acinetobacter sp. YH12129. Next base: position 25,525 of record NZ_VPBP01000022.1, on the reverse strand, counting down.
ATTGAGGGCTTTTTTTATGTTTGCCTTAAAGCGCTGATTTTTCAATGCAGATTAATAAAACAAAATATTATAAATTTTTATTAAAAATTAAACATTTTCTAACATTTGATTATACATATTAGCGCCCGCAAAGTTGCATCGCCGCTGCATGGCCTTTAGCATGCTCTGCACCTGAATTGGAGTTATATAATGAAAACTAAAACCTTTTTAGCTGCAGCATGCATTATTGCCAGTACTTACGCATCTGCAGAAGAAGCAAAAAAAGGATGGCTGTCAAAAGCTATTGATAAATGGAATACCTTGGGGCAGCTGACAGATAAGGATTTTGAACAGTATCCGACGGTGCAGGAATTTTTCCAAGCCAAGTATAAAAATCCGCGCACCATCACCATGAATAACGTATCTTACGGTGCAGGCACCATTATGTGGGAACGCGCAAACACCTATTGTGCGCGTGACGGCGGTGAATTTGTACAAATTAAAAGCCATCCATCACCGCTGATTCCTTATAAAGGCTCTGAGGTGCTGTCTACACCGAATCTGCAAAAATACTACGGCTTATTCCAGTGCAAAAATATCAAAAACAGCTGGAAAGTTTACTTTGACCATCAGAACGAGCGTATTTTCCAGCATCCGTCTCCAAACACGGCTTCTGACGTCAGCTTCAATTTCGAATAATCGTTATCTATAGAAAAAACAAAATATGCAAAAAACATTATTGTTTCTTGCCGCAGCAGCCGGGCTATCCGGCTGCCAAGTCACAGGGGAACGCGGCAGCCTCTATCAAAATGTGCTAGGCGGCTTCGGGCCTAAAACCCAGCATATCCAGCTCAATCCAGAACTGAACAGTTTTTCCCTGACAGTACCGCTCTCGGCTTATAATGAATTGGATTTAAACAAAGGGCTGATCAGCAATGCCCCGTTCTTTAACCAGTTAAAACAAGACCGTTACTGGAGTGTGCATCATATTTATGACGCGCAATTCCGGCGCCTGGCGCAAGACCGGGTTAAAATAAAAGTCTGCAATACGGTCAGCGCTGATCACCGCCGCAGCGCCAACGACTCCAGTTCCTGCGCAGATATACAGATGCGCGTCGCATACGACAGGCTGAGTGATGGCGTACGCATGACCTTCAAGCCTATTACGGCCGATATCAGCACAGAAGACTTCGGCTTCTTTATCAAAAACGCAGCGCCGGAATTATTTAAAAATGCCGAGCAGCTGAACACTGCAACCCTGATTAAAACCTTCGGCTATGAAGATGCGCTGACAGTCAGCAGCAAACGCACGATTTCCAGCCTCAGCAATGTGCTAGTAAAAAATGGCTATACCGTTACTACTCAGGATATTGCCAATGAAAAAATTTACTTAAGCTCATTTGAGCTTAAATCGGCTGACGCGAAGGTCTTTTCCATCTTGAACTGCCGCACCGCTGCCGCCAAAAACGGTTCCAGCACCAGCTGCAAATATGCCCTGTTCAGCCCCTATGCCATCAGCGACTATCGAATTTACAACAAAGAAATAGCCAGAAAAATCAATCAGTTATTCAACTAAACCCAAAGCCGGCATGAAGCCGGCTGTTTTTATCCGCTTAGCCGGCGCCTGCCCAGATACTGACAGATTATACTTGCGGGCGCTTATGAGCGCTGGCCGGCCAGTCCGCCATAGCTTAAACAACTACAACCAAGGCATTCGACCTGCCAATCATCTGCACAGAAACATTGATTTACGGCCTGACGGACTGCTCAATACATTCTGCTACAGCATTTTCCCGTACGTCCAGCGCATAAAAAAAGCCGGACATTGGTCCGGCTTGATTATTCCGTTTACATTAATGCTTAGCGATGCGTATGAATCGACATCACAATCCCCATCCCTGCGAGCATCGCAATTACAGCTGTACCACCATAACTCATCAACGGTAGTGGATCACCTGTTACCGGTAAAATCCCACTGACCATACCCGAGTTTAAAAATACAAAAAAGAAGAAAGTTAATCCTATCGCTCCTGCATAGAGTCGTCCAAAATTATGGAAGCAATTTAGTCCAATAATCAAACAGCGAACAATAATTGCTGTAAACAAACTAAATAAAAGAAATACACCAATAAAGCCAAACTCTTCAGCATAGGTCGACATAATAAAGTCAGTATGATGCTCTGGCAGATAGCCCAAGTGCGACTGCGTCCCTTCGGTATAACCCTTACCCATTAAACCACCTGATCCAATGGCAATTTTAGATTGAATAATGTTCCAACCTGCACCAAGCGCGTCAGACTCAGGATCGAATAACGTCAGTACACGTTTTTTCTGATATTCCTGCAAAAAGAACATCCAGAGTACAGGTGCTGCAATCGCAAAGGCTGTTAAAGCAGCTGCAATTAAACGCCAAGACATTCCACTTAAAAATAAAACAAAAATACCCGGAATAATCAAACCGATATTCAAGTCAGGCTGTAAAGCGACCAATGCAAATGGAATCAATAATAAAATTAATGCCCCGACGATTTGTAAAAATTTCGGTGGAAATGGTTTTCGCGCAAAATACCACGCCATCATGAGTGGCATGGCAAATTTCATAAATTCACTCGGCTGCATACTACCGATACCCGGCAAGCTAATCCAGCGTTTCGCCCCCATCCTTTTTTCACCAATGACCAAAACCAACAACAGTAAAAATATACCGATGGCGTATAAGTACGGACTCATAGATTGGTAAACTTTGGGTGGAATTTGCGCGCAGATCAGCATCACAATAAAGCCCACACCAAAACTTGTGGCTTGGCGTAGTACCATTCCCGAATCTTCCGCGGTCGCACTATAGACAACCATCAGCCCCAATATTGCATTGAGTACCAAGAAGCAAAGTAACCACGGGTCTAAATGAAGTTTAGCCCATCGAGAAGAATCGTGTTTTATACTGCGGCCATCACGTAATGACTGACGTAAAAAACGATACTGTTGAGAAGGGATCATTGCGAAACAGATCTAAAAAGGATGCGGGAATTATAGATTAAAGCGACAGTAAAAATCACTGTCCCTTAAATATTCCTTGAAATAATCATCTATTCACTTGAGACGCTAAAATTAAACGTGCCAATTCCAAGTCATCTGGATAGGTAATTTTAATATTGTCCGAACGACCCTGCACGACATTGACATGCTCACCGACAAATTCTAAGGCACTTGCTTCATCTGTGATGGTCGCACCAGCGGCAAGCGCTTGTTCAATGGCATTTTTAAGCACACCCAATTTGGCAATTTGTGGCGTCTGCGCTTGCCATAAAGTTGAACGATCTACCGTTGTTGATATAAGTGGTGCCGTTTCAACACGTTTTAAGGTATCGCGTACAGGGATGGCGAGAATCGCACTTTGCTCAGAATCGACTGCCGATTGAACTAAATTTTCTAAACTCGACTGCGAGACACATGGTCTTGCTGCATCATGAACAAATACCCAATCATCATCATTGGCAATCCTAGATAGATATTGCAATGCATTGAGTACAGAATGCACACGCTCTGCACCGCCTAAACAAAAATGTGCCTTCTCTTGATTAGTGAGTGCCAATGTCTGAGCAACATTATCTTGCTCACCTATAGCCAACACATAGCCCGTCAACGGCAATTGGTTGAGACGTGCAACTGTGTGTTCAAGCACAGTTAGACCCGCAATGTTTTGATATTGTTTTAGTTCAGTTTTAGAAAATCGACTTCCTGAACCAGCAGCAGGAATAATAGCCCACAATTTAAGGTTCTGGTGGAAGTTCGGCTGGTTCTGACTCATTGGTACGTAGGTCTACTTTTGCGTTTGGATCAATATAAATTGGTTTGTACTGAGTACTGATCGTACTCATCTGCACGAAAGTCTCATGCGGTTTAATTAAACCTAAATCTAGACGAGCATGCTCTTCAATAGCTTCAACGCCATTTTTTAAATCGTATACTTCAGCTGCAAGTACGCGATTTCGTTCTTTTAATTCGTCATTGAGTTCGACTTGTTGTTGTATTTTCTGACTCAGTTGTTGATGTTGATGGTAACCACCTTCACCGAACCAGTATAAATATTGAAACCCTGCGATCAAAAAGATCGCAAGGCCCAACAATGCTTTACTCGCTTTGGAGTCAAATACATTTAACATAGATAGCATGATCTGCTTAGTTCAAACCTTTGAACTCAGCTTTACCGCGATATGCAGCATTAGTCAATTCTTCAATACGAAGTAATTGGTTATATTTCGCTACACGGTCAGAACGGCAAAGTGAACCAGTTTTGATTTGACCCGCTGCTGTACCTACTGCAAGATCCGCAATAGTTGAATCTTCAGTTTCACCAGAACGGTGTGAAATTACTGTAGTGTAACCATTTGCTTTCGCAAGGTAGATTGCATCTAGAGTTTCAGTCAACGTACCGATTTGGTTGTACTTGATCAGAATTGAGTTACCCACTTTTTCGTTGATACCACGTTGAAGAATCTTAGGATTCGTCACGAATAGGTCATCACCAACCAATTGGATTTTGTCGCCAAGGATTGAAGTGAGGTAAGACCAACCTTCCCAATCAGACTCGTCCAAACCATCTTCAATTGAAATGATTGGGTATTGTTTTGCAAAACCTGCAAGGTAGTCAGCAAATTGGTTGCTTGTGAATGCTTTATTGCCTTCACCTGCAAGGATGTATTGACCATCTTTGTAGAATTCTGAAGATGCACAGTCAAGCGCAAGCATAATGTCAGAACCTGCTTTGTAGCCAGTTTTTTCAATTGCTTCAAGAATTACTGTAATTGCTTCTTCGTTAGAACGAAGGTTCGGTGCAAAACCACCTTCATCACCAACGGCAGTATTTAGACCTTGTTTCTTTAAAACTGATTTTAAAGAATGGAAAATTTCAGCACCAGCGCGTAAAGCTTCAGAGAATGAAGTGAAGCCAACTGGCTCAATCATAAATTCTTGAATGTCTACGTTGTTGTCTGCATGTGAACCACCATTTAGGATGTTCATCATTGGAACAGGCATAGTCAAAATGCTGTTATTACGAAGGTCTGCGATGTATTGGAAAAGTGGGATTTTCTTTTCATCAGCAGCAGCGCGTGCAGCAGCTAAAGAAACCGCTAAAGTTGCGTTCGCACCTAATTTTTCTTTGTTTTCAGTACCGTCAAGCGCGATCATTGTGTTATCAATGTCTTTTTGTTCGAATACTGATTTACCCAACAATGCATCACGAATTACTGTGTTAACGTTGTTAACCGCAGTTTTAACGCCTTTACCTAAGTAACGAGCTTTGTCGCCGTCACGAAGTTCTAAAGCTTCACGAGAACCAGTTGAAGCACCAGATGGTGCACATGCACGGCCTACAACGCCAGAGGCTAAGATTACGTCTGCTTCGATGGTAGGGTTACCACGAGAGTCCAAAATTTCACGTGCACGAATGTCAACGATTTGGCTCATGAACAATTCCTCAGTTGATTAATAAAAATGATGCGTCAAAAGTGACGCATCAATGTGTATCGAATTAGTGTGTGTCTAACTTTGCGAAACCTTTAACCAAGGTATCGAGTTCTTTTAACTGTGCCAAGAAAGGCTCCAACTGTGACATGCGTAGCGCACATGGACCGTCACATTTGGCATTTTCTGGATCTGGATGAGCTTCTAAGAACAAACCTGCTAAACCAGTCGCCATACCTGCTCGTGCCAGTGTCGTGATTTGCGCACGACGACCACCCGCAGAATCCGCACGACCACCCGGCGTTTGAAGCGCATGTGTCACATCAAAGAACACAGGGACATTCATTTCTTTCATGATGTCAAAGCCCAACATATCGACAACTAAGTTGTTGTAACCAAATGCTGAACCACGTTCACAAAGAATCAGTTTGTCATTCCCTGCTTCCAAACACTTATGCAGAATATGACGCATTTCGTGTGGTGCGAGGAACTGTGCTTTTTTGATGTTAATGATGGCATCAGTTTTCGCCATCGCTTCAACAAGGTCAGTCTGACGGCTTAAAAATGCAGGAAGCTGGATAATATCCGCAACTTCAGCAACAGGCGCAGCTTGGTATGGTTCATGTACGTCAGTAATAATCGGCACATTAAAGTGTTTTTTAATGTCAGCTAACCACTCGATTCCTTTTTCCAGGCCTGGGCCACGGAAAGAGTTCAAGCTTGAACGATTGGCTTTATCAAAACTTGCTTTAAACACATAGGGAATATCCAAGCGTTTGCAGATATCCACATACGTTTCAGCAATTTCAAAAGCAAGGTCTTTTGACTCAAGTACGTTCATGCCGCCGAATAGTACAAATGGCAAATGATTTGCCATTTGTATATCGCCTAAACGTACAATTTCCTGTGGTTTTAATTGTGACATTTAAACTTCCTAGTTTAGTCCTACAATGCCATTACTTGGTTTTTTGATACTGTTTTTTAGCAGCATCAATAAAGCCAGCAAATAATGGGTGACCATCACGTGGTGAGCTGGTAAATTCTGGGTGGAATTGTACCGCAACAAACCAAGGATGTGCAGGAATTTCAACAGTTTCAACGAGACGTTGTACCGGAGAATAACCTGAAATCTTCATGCCTTTTTCTTCAAGCACTGGGATATAACGGTTGTTCATTTCATAACGGTGACGATGACGTTCAACGATCTCTTCAGAACCGTACACTTGTGCAGTTTTTGTTCCCGCAACCAATTCAGATTTTTGAGCACCCAGACGCATTGTGCCGCCTAAGTCAGAATCTGCATTACGTTGTTGAACTTCGCCGCGCTCATCTAACCATTCAGTGATTAGACCAATCAATGGTGATTTAGTAGAACGGTTAAATTCAGTTGAAGTTGCATCGCTAATACCCGCAACGTTGCGCGCATATTCGATCACAGCCAACTGCATACCTAAACAGATACCAAGGAATGGCACACCGTTTTCACGTGCAAAACGAATCGCTTTCATTTTGCCTTCTGTACCACGTTCACCGAAACCACCCGGAACTAAGATTGCATCTGCGTCTTTTAATACGTCGTTAACATCTTGGGTTTCAAGCTCTTCAGCATTGACGTAGTCGATTTGAACTTTCACACGGTTTTGAATACCCGCATGTAAAAGTGCTTCGTTTACAGATTTGTATGCATCTGGAAGTTCAACGTATTTACCAACCATCGCTACACGAACTGTGTATTCAGGGTTCAGTAATGCATCTACAACGTTATCCCAGTCTGTAAGATCAGCTTCTGGAAGATCGTTATAACCAAAACGTTCACAGATTAAATCATCAACGTTTTGTTCATAGAAAGTACGTGGAATTTGGTAAATTGAACGCGCATCTTTACACACCACAACTGCACGAGCTTCAACATTCGTAAATAACGCGATTTTACGTGTAGTGTCAGCATCAACATCATGCTCTGTACGGCAGATCAGGATGTCTGGTTGAATGCCAATCGACAAAAGCTCTTTTACAGAGTGCTGAGTTGGTTTGGTTTTTAATTCCGCAGCTGACTTAATATATGGGAGTAAAGTTAAGTGCATTAACATTGTGCGCTTATGACCTAGTTCGACCATAAGTTGACGTACAGATTCCATGAATGGGAGAGATTCAATGTCACCTACTGTACCGCCGATCTCAACGATCGCAACGTCATAGCCTTCACCTGCGCGAAGAACACGTTCTTTAATATTGTCAGTAATATGTGGAATAACTTGAACTGTACCACCGAGGTAGTCACCACGACGTTCTTTATTCAAGACATCTTGGTACACTCGTCCTGAAGTAAAGTTGTTCAGTTTGGTCATTTTCGCACGACGCAAGAAACGTTCGTAATAACCCAAGTCTAAGTCAGTTTCAGCACCATCCTCTGTGACAAAAACTTCACCGTGTTGGAATGGACTCATAGTCCCTGGATCGACATTAATGTATGGATCCATTTTTACCATGGTTACTTTTAAACCACGGGCTTCTAAAAGCGCAGCCACTGATGCAGCTGAAATACCTTTACCTAGTGATGATACAACACCACCAGTAACGAAAATAAAATGGGTCATTAAGTTTCTCGTACAATGGAGCCTAAATTGGCCTACAATGTTGTGCGATTTTACTTTACTCTGTACCAAGAAAGCAAAGTCATTACGCATCAATTCATAGAACAATTAACAATTGGCTATTGTAACAGCAATTATCATAAAAATTTAGAGTAAGTTCTTATCATTTCTATATTCTTATTTGCTGTTATAATACATTTATCCAATCCACACTTTTTTGTTTTGTGTAATTATGAATAAGAAACTTTTAATCTGCGGTGCAATCGCAACAGGTCTACTTCTTACAGCATGTGTAAAAAAAGAAGCACCAAAAGAAGAAGAACAGGAACAGGTTGAAGTTGTAGCATCTGAACCAACAGCATCTGTACCTACACAATTAGAACCAGTTGAAGAACAACCAGTTGTTGAAGAAACGACTCAACAGCAAGTTGAAGTGATTCGTGAAGAGACACCGAATACAACAACTGAAATTCGTCGTGAACCTACTCCTCCTGCAGAAGCTCCTGCTCCAAAAGCAGAAGCGCCTAAAGCTGCAGAAAAACCTGCACAAGCTGCTCAACCTAAACAAAACTCAGGTTCTGCTCAGTCTGAAGATGATGCCGTTGCCGCTGCCATTGCTGCTGCAACACCTGCTTTAGAGAACTAAGATCGAAGTTTTATCAAACCAATGATCAAAAAAACCCGGCAATTGTCGGGTTTTTTATTGTTTGTATGTAAATAAAAATCTGTACCCAACAATGCACTGTTTTTTTCTCACAACTATTCTTGTAATTTTTCAGCTAAATATTCAATAAATAAACGAACACGTTTCGGCAAATGCTCTTGTTGATAATAAACAGCATGAATAAGCTGTTCATGTGGCTCAATTTGATCGTCTAAAAGTTGTACCAATCGTCCTTCTGCAATATCTTTTTCTAACATAAAAATTGATAGACAAGCGATACCCATCCCATGAATCGCAAGCTCACGAATGGTTTCACCATTTGATGCCTTGATATTTGGTCGGATCGTCAGGGACTTCCCTGCGACTTGGAACGGCCAAGTATTCATATGGGTAATTTGACTAAATCCAAGTAAAGCATGTGCTGTTAGCTCATCAGCATTTTGCGGTCGTCCATGCTGCTGAAGATATTCAGGACTCGCCACCAAACACAATCGACTCTTATAGATGAGTTTTGCATGCAAACTTGAATCGTTTAATTTTCCAAAGCGAATTGCGACATCCGCTTTATGCTCTAATAAGTCAATCACTTGATCATGATTCACCAATTCAATCTGTATATGTGGATAACGTGCATTAAATTCTGGAATCAAGGGAACGATCATATGCAGAATAAACGAAATCGCAGAATCGACTCGCACTAACCCCGAAGTATCTGCATCTAATTTCAGCAAAGAATCTTCCGCTTCACTCAAATCATTCAATATCCGCCGTGTTTTAGCTAAAAATAATTGCCCCTCTTGCGTCAGCTTAATTTTGCGGGTTGTTCGTTCCAACAGGGTTACATTTAATTTAGATTCCAGACGCTGTAATGCACGGCTGACACCAGATGCTGTTTGATCCAGTCTTTCTGCTGCTTTGATAATAGAGCCGCTATCTACAATAACAGTAAAAGCCTGCAGCTCCTCAATGGTCGATTTCATTGCATATTCTAATTCGTGATTTTTAATCAATAATATATTCCAAACTCATGCATTTTTCTTCATTAAAATTAGCAGCACAATAGCATCAATTCAAAAAAGAGAATTCCTGATGATTGTTCCTCAATTTGGTGTCGGTACCTTCCGTTTGGCAGGTGAAACTGTCATTCATTCAGTTAAAACAGCCTTAGAGGTAGGATATCGTGCTGTAGACACCGCACAAATTTACGCTAATGAAGCAGAAGTAGGCCAAGCACTCCATGAAAGTCAGGTCAATCGAGCTGATATTTTTTTAACCACGAAAATTTGGACTGAAAATTATGCTGCCGACAAACTGATACCCAGTCTAAAAGACAGTTTAATTAAATTGAGGACGGATGCAGTTAACCTCACACTTATTCATTGGCCTGCACCTGCACTTGGAGTCAATATTCCAGAATTAATGGGACATTTACTTGAGGCAAAAAAACAAGGTTTGACTGAATATATTGGTGTATCTAATTTTAATATTGAGCTTACTCAACAAGCCATTGACAGTATAGGTGCTGAGCAGATTGCAACCAATCAAATTGAACTGAGTCCTTATCTTCAAAATGAACGACTTGCGACTTACTTAAAACAGCAAAATATTGATGTCACCTCTTATATGACCTTGGCTTATGGCAAAGTGCTAAATGACCCAATACTTTCTGATATTGCAGCACAACACCAAGCTTCAGTTGCACAAGTGACACTCGCTTGGGCGCTGCAAAAGGGTTATGCCGTAATTCCATCGTCAACCCAACGTGAACATTTAACCAGTAACTTAAAAGCTCAAGACATTCATTTAACATCAGAACAGATGCAGGCCATTGCCACACTAGACAGAAATGCACGCGAAGTGAACCCACCTGAACTTGCTCCAGTGTGGGATATTTAATATGAAATTCAATTTTCCATTAATTGCATTAGCCGTAGGTGCTTTTGCAATTGGCACAACAGAATTTTCACCGATGGGTTTTTTGCCTGAAATCGCAGCAGATTTATCGGTTTCCATTCCTCAAGCGGGCTTACTGATTAGTGCCTATGCCGTTGGCGTCATGATTGGTGCCCCATTAATGACCTTATGGTTAGCACGTTTTCCTAAACGTACTGCCCTTATTTTACTAATGGCAATCTTTACCATCGGTAATATTTTGGCAACGATTGCACCCAATTATCTTGGTTTAATGGCTGCACGCTTAGTCACCAGCTTAAATCATGGTGCATTTTTTGGCTTAGGTTCTGTGGTTGCAGCGAGTGTTGTGCCGAAAGATAAACAAGCCAGTGCTGTTGCCATGATGTTTATGGGCTTGACCATTGCCAATATTGGCGGCGTGCCACTCGCAACATGGGTGGGGCAAAATATCGGTTGGCGTATGTCTTTTGCGGCCATCACCTTACTTGGCATCATCACCATGTTGGCATTATGGAAAGCACTACCCCATCAGCAACAGACCGAAAAACCGGATGTACGAGCAGAGTTAAAAGTATTAACACGCATGCCTGTTGTTTTAGCACTGCTCACCACGGTCATGAGTGCTGGAGCTATGTTCGCGCTCTATACCTATATCGCACCGAGCTTAAAAGTCTTTACCCATGCAAGCCCTGAGCTTATCACTTTCATGTTGGTCTTAATCGGGATCGGATTTTCAATTGGTAACCATTTCGGTGGTAAGTTTGCAGATCAATCCTTAGATAAAACCTTGATTGGCTTTTTAGTCTTACTCATGATGATGATGCTGTTATTTCCAATTTTAGCAACAACCACCATTGGCGCGGCGATTGCATTAATCATCTGGGGAGCAGCAGCCTTTGCCGTTGTACCACCTTTACAAATGCGTGTTATGACAGTCGCTCACGATGCACCAGGTCTCGCTTCTTCAGTGAACATCGGTGCATTTAATCTTGGAAATGCTTTGGGTGCAGTCGCAGGTGCCGCGGTGCTCAATCTCAACCTAAGCTATGCCGCAGTTTCTTATGCAGGCGCTACACTGAGCGCAATAGCGTTGATTTTAGTATTGATACAGATGAAGCTTAAACCTCAAACGACTGCATGTTGCGCACAAGCTGAGTAATACCCACTCAAAATAGCCTACCCAAAGTAGGCTATTTTTTTTAGTTCGCATATAACTTTAAAAAATCTGCCATTAATTTGGTTGCCCATGAATGGGTGTCAACTAAACCTTCATAATAACCACAGTGACTGCCTTTTTTGGTGGTTACCACCACAACATTCGGCAAAGAACGGATTAATTCTTTATAGGGTTCAAAGTTTTGAATGTGGCAAACAGGGTCATCTTCGGCATTTAAAATCATCAATGGAATTTTAAGATTTTCAAATACATAAATTGGATTGGTAGATTTTGCATAACTTTCATAATCAGTAAAACCCGCCATTTGGAAATAAGCACGCTCAAACTGCACCAGATCTTTACTTTTTAGGACTTCTATTAAAGATGGTGTTGTTGACCATGTTGCAGAATAGGGTTCTACAAATTTCTGAAAGAGCTTCTTGGTCATCATTTTACTGTAAAAAGGATGTACATTTTTAAAGCCAAGCTCAGTATCATAGCCCGGACATAAAGCAAAAGCCGCTTTAAGTGGTGTTTCCTCACCTTGCTCTCCTAAATAGCGGACCAATAGCCCCGTTCCTGCAGATGAACCGACGCCAAATAAATTCGATTCGGGAAATTTCTGCTGAATAAAGGCAATCTGTTCACGCAGGTCATCGGTTGAACCAAATAAATTTATTTTGGCAACTGGCATAGGTAAATTGGCATGACCGCGTCTTAAACACAGTGCAATGCGCCAACCTGTATATAGATGAAGATCCCGAACCACTTCTCGCATACTTTCAGGCGTTCCCGTAATCGTATGCATGAGTACCACAGTTGGCACATCCGCAGGTAAATCTAAGCCCAACCATGCAATGGCTGTGATTCCACCATCAGCCATGGTTAGCTGCTCTATAGCATCATATTTAAGCTTCACTTGACGCTTTTTAATGACATCAAAATACAGTAAATGTGCGTGGGTATTCGACAGCCAAGGCGTAGGGCGATATTTTTCATGTAGTTGCTTTAACTTCGGCAGCACATGTTTCATTTGCCCTTCAGGATGATAATAAAGCTGTGGTAATTCTGCACCGATTGCATGATCTACAAAATTTAAAAGAGCCTGACGCCCTTTATGCATCACATTATTCATTGACCCTACCTTCACCTCGCTTCGCACCACAGCAAATCATTTCAATCTTTTCACTTTGACCAACAAGGCCCATTAAACAAACGTATCTACAAAACCATATCTCACTAGCAATATTTGTTTACTTAAACCTCATAAGCAAAAAGCATGACAATATCCATCATGCTTTTTATCATTCTGTGATGAGCATTTAAAAATCAGCAGATTCAAGGCTGATATTGCATAATGCGCTCACCCATTTTCGCCGCCAATGCTTCCAAGCCACTTTTCGGACGGAGCATGACTTCAAAATCAATCATCTGTCCTTGTTCATTAAACTGAATCATGTCGATCCCTTTTAATTTTTTCTCGCCAACATTGGCAGAAAACTCAAGCACCACATTTAAACCATCTTCTGAGTAAAACTCACGGTGATAGGTAAAATTTTCAAAAATTTGAATCACATTGGTCAAAATAAAAGTTACTACAGGCTTACCTGGATATGGGTTAAACGCGACAGGTGAACGAAACACCACATCCTCTGCCAAGAGTTCATTTAAAATATTCATATCCCGTGTGTCGAGCATTTCGTGCCAACGTGCAACAGATTTTTTTGTTATTTCAATAGTCATGTTTATGTCCTTTTTTGTTGATGAATCATTTCCCTCTCCCCAATCCTCTCCCAAAGGGAGAGGAAGTACGACAACTGCACATCAAATTGAATATAGTCATCATAGTTTAGTATGAGGCTGATTAAATCACCGCTGCCAAGTCAGCACCTTGACGAATTGCACGTTTAGCATCTAGCTCTCCTGCTTCTTTCGCACCACCAATTAAATGTACAGATTTACCCGCAGTTTTTAATTGCTCATACATTGCTGTAAAAGGCTCTTGACCTGCACAAATCACCACATGATCAACATCTAAAATACGTGGTTGACCATCAACGGTAATATGCAAACCTTGATCATCAATTTTGTCGTAGCTTGCACCCGCAATCATTTTCACGTCGCGGTGTTTCAAACCTGTACGGTGAATCCAACCCGTGGTTTTACCTAAGCCTGCACCAACCGATTTAACCTTACGCTGCAATAAATACACTTCACGCGGCGATTCTTCGACGTCTGGATGTTTTAAGCCACCAACTTGTGCATAGGTTGTATCAATACCCCATTCATCATAAAATTTCTCTGGATTGAGGCTACCGCTTTCACCTTCATGCGTTAAATACTCAGCCGTATCAAAACCAATACCGCCTGCACCAATGATCGCTACACGTTTGCCCACAGGTTGACGTTCACGTAAAACCTGTAAATAACTCAATACTTTTGGATGATCAATACCATCTATATCTAACTGACGTGGTGTTACACCCGTCGCCACCACGATGTCATCAAAATCAGACTGAGCTAATTCTTCATAGGTTGCCGTATGGTTCAGTACCAATTTAATCTGAGGCAATAGTTCTATTTTACGTTTGAAATAACGCAGCGTTTCATAAAACTCTTCTTTACCAGGAATCGTTTTCGCAATATTAAACTGTCCACCAATTTGGCTCGATGCTTCAAAAATAGTTATGTTATGACCACGCTCTGCAGCATAAGTTGCAAAGCTTAAACCTGCAGGTCCCGCACCAATCACAGCGATATTTTTCACCTGTGCAGATTCTTTAAATATCAGTTCAGTTTCATAGCAGGCTTGAGGGTTAACCAAACATGTTGCAATTTTCATTGAGAAAATATGATCTAGGCAGGCTTGGTTACAACCAATACAGGTATTAATTTCATCACTACGACCTTGTTCTGCTTTTTCCACAAAACGTGGGTCAGCCAGCATTGGACGTGCCATGGACACCATATCTGCATCACCCGAAGCAAGTACGTGCTCAGCCATTTCAGGAGTGTTAATACGGTTTGAGGTGATTAAAGGAACATTCACAATACCTTTTAATTTCTTGGTCACCCATGTAAATGCAGCACGTGGCACTTTGGTTGCAATGGTCGGAATACGCGCTTCATGCCAACCAATACCGGTATTGATAATAGTTGCACCGGCTTTTTCAATGGCTTTTGCAAGTTGCACAACTTCTTCGAAAGTCGAACCACCTTCAACCAGATCCAGCATAGAAAGACGGTAAATAATAATAAAATTTTCACCGACTAATTCACGCGTACGACGCACGATCTCAATTGGAAAACGAATCCGGTTTTCATAACTGCCACCCCATTCATCATCACGGTGGTTGGTACGTGCAGCAATAAACTCATTAATTAAATAACCTTCTGACCCCATGACCTCTACACCGTCATAACCCGCTGTCTGTGCTAACTGAGCACATCGAGCAAAGTCATTGATCGTGCGTTCGACGTCTGCTGTGCTTAAAGCTTGCGGTTTTACAGGGTTAATTGGTGCTTGAATAGATGAAGGTGCAACATTATTGGCCTGATACGAGTAGCGGCCTGTATGCAAAATCTGCATCGCAATTTTACCGCCAGCATCATGTACCGCCTGTGTAATCACTTTATGCTTTTCCGCTTCTTCTAAAGAGTCTAATTTTGAACCACCAGCAAATGTCACACCATCATCATTGGGAGAAATACCACCGGTTACAATCAGACCTACACCGCCTTTCGCACGCTCTGCATAAAAAGCTGCCATGCGTTCATAACCACCCGGTGCTTCTTCCAAACCGATATGCATAGAACCCATCAATACACGGTTCTTTAGCGTTGTAAAACCTAAATCTAGTGGTGCCAATAAATTTGGATAATTTGACATTTTTTCTCCTTAGCGTGCTGAAAAGCTGGCTATTTTTATCTTCACTTGTATACGAGCTTTCTATTTCCATCTACGTATACAAGATTTTTGCAACTTGTTGCACTAATTTATATGCGAGATTTGATTTTTATGCAACATGTTGCATAATAAAAAGTACAAAACTATTTTGACTGAGCCATATATGTCTTTAGCCCATGTTTTACTCACGAGCTTACTTGAAAAACCGAGTACAGGAATCGACCTTGCACGCCGTTTTGACCGCTCTATGGGCTTTTTTTGGAATGCGACACATCAGCAAATCTACCGTGAACTCAGTGGCATGCAGCAAAAAGGCTGGATCAGCACTATTGAAGATGAGCACAGCACAACCCGTAAAAAAACCTACCAAGTTGAACAACTTGGACGTGTTGAATTAGCCAATTGGATGGTTGAGCAAAGCCCTCCGGCTCAATTACGTGAAGAGTTGATGGTTCGTTTACGTGCAGAAGCTCAGCTGGGTACAAATGGCGTATTACCCGAATTAGAGCGCCATCTTGAAATTCACAAAGAAAAACTAAAAGTGTACCAGTCTATTTTTGCAAAAGACTTTGCACATGCGCATGATGAAGACCGTACTTTGTACATTCATAAAATGATTTTACAGCTTGGGATTGATTTGGAAATCGGTTGGATCAAATGGCTTGAAACCATCATTCCACAGTTGCATAAGTTTAATCGCTAAAACAAAAAATAAATAGGAAGCCGCATGCCACACTATACAATGCCCGATCAGCAACAACTGTATGTTCGTGAATATGGTCAAGGAGAACCCATTCTGGTTTTATCTGGACTGGGCATGCAAAGTTGGCAATGGCACCCTTTTCTATATCAACACCGAAAGCATTTTAAATTTATCATTCCAGACTGGCGTGGATTTGGCGGCTCTAAACATTGTCAAATTCCAAATACGGACACCATTTCAAGCCATTGGCGAGATATTGACAGCTTAGTTTCCCAGCTTGGTTACGATAAAATCACGGTGATTGCTTACTCCATGGGGGCAACGACCACCATGCACGGTTTAAAATACGGTCAGTTTGCCGAAAAAATTAAACGTTATTTGCACATCGATCAAACGCCTAAAATTAGAGTAGATGAAGATTGGCAATATGGTTTATATGGCAAACGTCACACTGAGTTTTTAAGTATTTTAGAAGACATCTCGAAGGTACTTGCAACTAACCTCTCCGTGCCATTTGCACAGCAGATGAATAAACATGACCGTCAAGGTCTGGTCGACGCTTGGTTAAGATTCATAGACTTACAAAATAGCAATCCTTATGCATTATCCGCTTTCCGTTTCGCATACCAACAACCAACTTTACAGAAGCTGATGTTACCATCACAAAGTGTGGCCTATTTATATTGGTATATTCAAAATTATTTGAACCATACTGAAGATTATCGTGAAGCCATTGCAGCACTCACCGCTCCGACGACTTTTTTCACAGGGGCAAAATCGATCCTCTATCCTGCCCAAGGTCAAAAAATTATTGCTGACAGCCTAGTCAATGCTGAGCAGATTATTTTTAAAAAATCGGGACACACTCCATTAATCAGTGAACCGGTCAAATTTAGCCGTGAAATCACCAAGTTTTTAAAACAAGCGATCTAATAAGACTGAATAAAAAAATAGGCTCATTACTTTTCAAGATTGAGCCTATGTTTTATGCAGAAAGGTGTTACTTAAACGTTTGCTTCAAAATTGAATTTCAAATTTAATGTTATTATTACTTTTTAAAATAAGCACTAGAAAACCCGACGATCGTATTCAATTGCTTCCAAATCATATACTTGGTAAACGCAGTCAAATAAAGGACGCGCCAATTCCCCTTCATCATCATTCCGCACAATCAAATAAATTTGGCTAATGGCAGCACTATCCGATAATTTCACATAATTCACATGCCTAAACTGCATAATTTGTACAGATTCAGGAACAATACAAATGCCTTCGCCTGCGGCAACCATGCCTAGTGATTGTTGCAAATCTGCTTGAGTATTAAAGCGTTTCGGCTCCATACCATATTCTAAAAACAACGACTTGATCAGCGTTGCATAACTTTGACCATCCGTTGCTGGATAGATAAAAATCTGCTCATCTTTGAGATTATTCAATGCAATCTGTTGTTGTGAAGATAAAGGATGGCTTGAATGCACCGCAACAATCAGAGGCTCTTCACGCAATAGCACACGTTTAACCGCCTGATCCGACACACGAACTCGGCTAAAACATGCATCAACCCGACCTTCTTTTAATGCCTGAATCTGATCGACTGCACTCAGTTCAATTAAATTTACATTTAAGTGTGGATATTGCTGACGGAACAAATAAACAATTCGAGGTAATAAACCACAGAGTAACGAACCGCCATAACCGATATTAATCGTGCGTTCAGTGGCACTGGCCCGCTGCGTAATGAGCTTAATTTCTTCTGCATTGGAAAGTAATTTCACAGCTTGCTGATAAAAGAAACGGCCAATGGTGGTGGTTCTTAAAGGACGGCTGCCACGCTCAAAAAGCTGCGCACCCAACTCTTCTTCTAAATTTTGAATTTGACGACTTAAAGGAGGTTGAGCAATAAATAGCTTTTCAGCAGCCTTCGTAAAACTCTGTTCTTCTACAACGGCGACAAAGTAACGTAAATGTCTTAATTCCATGACATTGTCCTTTAATGTCGAATTTCTTTCATAATGGTCTTTTATTTGAATATATCAGGACGACACTCAAATCACATCCTTCAAATTCGGTTATTTAAAAGATGTATACACCACATTTATTGTTTGGTCATGCTAATGTGAAACGATTACAAGGTTAACCCGACTTTAGTCTTGGCAATTTTGCTCAAACTTCTCACATGAAAAACTACAAAACGTGATTGACTTCATGAAACAATTCAAGTTAATTAGCAAAATCGTTGCAAATATGGAATAAGAACAGTGCTGAGTGATCTAGATGATTTTTATTGTTTTGCCCAAGTGGTCGAACATGGTGGTTTTAGTGCAGCAGAACGTGCAACAGATATTCCAAAATCAAAACTGAGTCGTCGGGTCTATAACTTAGAAGAACGTTTAGGTGTCCGCCTGATTCAACGTAGCTCACGACATTTTGCTGTGACAGATATTGGTATGAACATCTATCGTCATGCACAAGTCATGATGAATGCCGCTCAAGCCGCACACGATTTGGTTGATCATCTCAGTACACAGCCGCGCGGCTTAATTAAAGTCAGCTTACCTGTTTCCATCGCGCAAAATGAAATGACTAAAATTTTGCCTGAATTTTTAAAGCAATACCCAGAAATTAAAGTGCAAATGATGGTGACCAATCGCCGCGTAGATATCATTAATGAAGGCTTCGATCTTGCGCTGCGTGTACGTTCAAATCTAGACGATGACCCTAATTTAGTTATTCGTAAATTTGAAACGATTGAGCAGCACTTATTTGCCAGTCAGGCCTATCTGAATAAATTTGGTGAACTCAAACAGCCCGAAGATTTATCACAACATCAAATTTTAAGTATGGCGGATGAGCATCTCGATCAACATATTATTGTGACCGATGCACAGCATCATCAGAAAAAAATCAAAGTTAACCCAACGGTAATGGGCTCTGACCTATCGATGTTAGCTGCACTAGCCTGCCAAGATTGTGGCGTGGTGTTATTACCCGACAGTATTGTGTCCGATCATGTGAAATCAGGTGCTTTGGTTCATGTATTACCTGAATGGAAAGCTGCACATGGTATTTTCCATGCTGTATATCCATCTCGTCGTGGCTTATTACCGGCTGTACGTGTTTTCATTGATTATTTAGTTGAAAAACTCAGCCAACATGAACACGCTAAATTTTAGGCAAAAAAAAGCTTACCCATGTGATGGGTAAGCGAAAACTTAAAAACCAAGTAAAATCAGAAACTACAGCAGAATCTGTAATCATATTATATAAATAAAATACATCTTTATTAAATCGTTAATAGCTCTAACTGATTTTCAGAGTTATAAGCAAAACCTTATAAATTAAGCTATAGAGAAAACCTCTTAGTCTTAAAACCTATAACGCTCATACACACTACAACTTATTAGACTAAAGTCAAAAAATATACACTTGTACAATTTAATTTAACTTCAATCCTTTAGATACAGCAGATTCAGGATTAAATTCGCGATTTAGCTTAGATTGCAGGATATGCACCTGTACCTTCTGGCCATGGAGATAGCAACTCAAAACCACTATCGGTCACAACAACCATATGTTCCCACTGTGCCGATAAAGAACGGTCTGCAGTAATTACTGTCCAGCCATCTTTTAACTCTTTAGTTCGCGCTTTACCGCTGTTAATCATCGGCTCAATGGTAAAGACCATGCCTTTTTTTAGAATTACACCTTGACCCGGTTGACCATAGTGTAAAACGCTCGGTTGCTCATGATAAACCTTACCAATCCCATGACCACAGTATTCACGTACAATGCTGTAGCCTTCACGATGAGCAACTTGTTGAATGGCATAACCTACATCTCCCAATGTTGCTCCCGGTTTAACTGCATGAATCCCAGCAACCATGGCCTCGTAGGTAGTTTCGACTAACTTTTTAGCCGCAGGCGAAACCTCACCCACATAGTACATACGACTGGTATCACCAAAATAACCATCTTTAATGATGGCAACATCAATATTGATAATGTCGCCATCTTTCAATACGGTTTCTTTCGAAGGAATACCATGACAAACCACTTCATTCGGTGAAATACAGGTGGTTTTGGTATAGCCATAGTAGCCAACATTGGCAGGAATCACTTTAAGTGTGTTGATGATAAAATCATTGCAGATATCGTCCAAATATTCAGTCGTCACGCCCGGCTTGACATACTCCCCGATCATCTCTAAAACCTGAGCAGCTAAACGACCTGAAATGCGTAATTTTTCAATATCTTGCTCGGTTTTAATCGTGATTTTGGAAGCTTTCATCTGAATATCCTCAAATTTGAATACACCGAATTATAGACCTTTTAGATTTTTTTTGTTTTATTCAGCCAATATTTCTGCATTTATTCGGCTTATAGCATCCTATTTAGTGCTGAAAATTAGAACAATTGATTTATATCTGATAAATCTTAATCGCTAAACATATTTCTATAAAAAAATTATATACAATAAATTTCTTTTATTTATCATAAATATAAATAAAACATTATTTTATCTGTCAATATATTCATGATTCGTATTATAAAAACTATCTATACGATTTATAAATTTTGCTCCAAAAACGAGCTTAATTGCACTAAAATTGCCTTTTTTCACAGTTCATCTCCCCTTTATGACAAGTCTTCGTACACGGGATATTGTTGCCTTAGGTTTTATGACCTTTGCACTGTTTATTGGTGCAGGTAACATTATTTTCCCACCAATTGTCGCACAGCAAGCGGGTGAACATGTTTGGTTAGCTGCATTTGGTTTCTTAATCACCGCAGTTGGTCTACCTGTCATCACGATTATTGCTTTGTCGCGTGTTGAAGGTTCTATTCAAGTCTTAAGTTCACCTTTGGGTAAAGTAGCCAGCATTATCCTTACTGTCGCGTGTTACTTAGCTGTTGGACCTTTATTTGCAACACCTCGTACAGCTACCGTTTCTTATGAAATTGGTTTCTCTTCTTATTTTGGTAACAGCGCAAACAGTCTGCTGATTTATAGCGTGATTTATTTTGCATTAGTGACCATTGTTTCACTTTACCCAAATAAAATTTTAGATACCGTAGGTTATTTCCTTTCACCACTCAAGATTTTAGGCCTCGTTATACTGGGTATCTCTGCGTTCTTTATCCCTGCCGGTGTGATTCCACCTGCAATTGATAACTACGTAACTGCACCAGTTTCTGAAGGTGTAGTAAATGGTTATTTAACCATGGATACATTAGGCGCTTTAGTTTTTGGTATTGTGATCGTCAAAGCCATTACTTCACGCGGCGTAACGGATAGTAAGCTCGTCACCAAATATGCTGTCATTGCCAGTATTATTTCTGGTATTGGACTTACACTGGTATATATCAGCTTATTCAAACTCGGTATGGGCAGCCATGATATTGCTCCAAATGCAACAAATGGTGCAGTGATCCTGCATGCATATGTACAACATGCTTTTGGTGATATGGGCGCTTATTTCCTATCTGCAATGATTTTTGTTGCATGTATGGTTACCGCGATAGGCTTAACCTGCGCATGTGCTGAATATTTCTCAGAATTGACTAAAATTCCATACAAAGTTTTTGTGTTCATTTTAGTTGGTTTCTCACTACTGATTTCAAACTTAGGTTTAACCAAACTCATTGCAGTTTCAGTGCCTGTTTTAAGTGCGATTTATCCACCTGCGATTGTAGTTATCCTACTGAGCTTCTGCTCTAAATGGTTTATTTCACCATCAAGAGTTATTGCGCCTGTTACCGCATGTGCGTTTATTTTCGGTATTTTTGATGGTTTAAAAGTGGCTGGTTTCGAAGATGCACTTCCAAGCTTTATTGCCAATCTACCGCTTGCTCAACAAAATTTAGCATGGCTGATCCCTTCTGTGATTGTGCTGATTATTGCTGCTGTAATTGACAAAGTTAAAAAATAACCTTTTTTGACCTGTCTAAAATCGGAGTTTTACCCGAATGACGATTTTACCTGTGACCAATAATTGTCGAGTTTTACCCAAACTGACATTTATTTGTCCTACTACAGCGCAATAATCCTAAGTCATTGAACTTTTAAATAAAGTTTTATTTTCATGATGAGAAAAAAAGCCAGCCCTTTGGCTACAAAATATAATAATAGTTAAAATACAAATACTTTCTGCAAAATACACCGTACACAAACTCCATGATTAAGCTCGATTCAGACTGTAAGCTAGGCGGTTTCGTGTCATAAAGCCGATATACCCGTGTTGGTATATATATTGCTTATTCATACATAGATATTATGCATCGACCATTTTACTCACCAGTCAACACCTTTAGATTCATAATATTTAGTATATGAATAAAATGATTATTCTTATACGATGATCTAACATAGTTTTATGACAAAATAATGACATTTACTATTGAAATACTTCTAGTTTCGAAGTACAACAGTAGTTCAAACCTGACCAAAATCATGGGTTTTGGCTAAACAACAACAAGGAGGGGTGGAGATGTTATCAGTACATTTCAAAAAGCAATTCTTCATTAACGCTCTGAAGGCAAATAAGAACATGGTGACCTATACAAGCACCACTATTGCTCTCATGCTGACACTACTTATTCAAGGCTTAATACAAGGAAATTTAAGACCTGAATATTTTGCTTATGCGCTTATTGTCTCTGTAGCCTTTTATTTATGGGCAGTCATTGACCACAAATATCGAAAGCAAAAATCAACAGAATTTTAAGTTAGAAGATGGATGAGGCATCATCCATCTTGAAAAAAGAAAAGATGCCACCCCTACCTTCTCGATCATTCAATCCATTTTAAATAACAATAAAAATAATCCCTAAAATAACCAGAAAATCATCAGCCTTTTCTCATAAATTTTCAATTCTGCAGAACTTAAAATTTTGTTTATATAAATTCTTCTACCGAACAATCGCCTGCACTTTAAAAGCTTTTATCTCCTGATTAGCCTCCAATCTAATTGGTACTATTTATGATTGATACTACTTTGCTTAAAACCAAAATTTAACGATGACTCCAAAGAGCAATCCGAGTGTTGCAATTAACTCACCAATCACCAATCCAAGCATTGCCATACTCATCATCCATTTAGGCAAATGCCATTTGCCTAAGACGTGTGGCACTTTAAATTGATTGGTGGTATCGGCTAAATAGCCATGCAGTACATAACTTAAAATCGAAAAGCTAAAAAAGAACAGATTGATGATTACAAACAGTAAATTGAGTGTATGTGGAAGTGCTGAAAAATAGGCCAATACCGCCAAAATGAGTGTCGCTGGGGCGTATAACAAACTGCTCCGATGTGCGATATCTACATAATAATGCGCACGTGCCAGTTCTGACTGCCTTATTTGTGCATATTTCCACACACCTGTGAGCATACCTACCCATAAATAAATCCCACTAAAAACTATCGCAATTTTTACTGCACCCGAAAGTTGAAGCATGTCCATTTTAATTTACATCCATTATTCAATTACACTCATTATTTTTATCTGTATTTCTACTGCAATAGTACTTGCTTCAAACCTGTTATGACATGACTTTAGAGTCATACTCTTTTCAGGTTTCTTTTTGGAACTTGTGTAAATTAGAGTCATCGGAACACACCCATGAAGTTTGAATCATGTCATCATCTGAAAAACTCACGATTCATTGCCAAGACGGTTATTCACTGAGTGCGCGCTTTTATCCGCACCAGACAGAGCTCAAACAGGTTTTACCTGTGTTGATTTGTCCAGCCACAGGCATTACCAAGCAATTTTATAATAGTTATGCAACATGGTTGAGCCAACAAGGCTATGACGTTTTAGTTTTTGATTTTCGTGGTATTGGTGAGTCGCTACACAGCCCTTTAAAACAATCGACAGCAAGTATTGTGCAATGGGGGCAGCTTGATATCCCTGCGGCAATCGACGCTTTGATCAGTAAAACGCAAGCGCCTAAAGTCATATTACTCGGTCATAGCGCAGGCGGACAATTATTAGGTATCGTGCCAAATTATGACAAAGTTGCCAAAGTGGTAGCTGTTTCTGGCTCTACGGGGCATGTCAAAGATCTTAAAGGTCGTACCAAGCTTTTAGCCCCAGTGATGTTTAATGTGATCTTCCCGATTGCACGCTATACCATTGGCTATGGGCCGACCAATGCGATTGGCATGGGGGAAAATTTGCCAAAAGATGTAGCTCGTGAATGGGCTGAATTTTGTAGCAAACCTGGTTATGTCATCAATGCCTTAGGCAAAACTGTTCAGCATGATTTTCATCAAAAAGTGAGCTGCCCGATCACCGCCGTATGGAGCTCCGATGACGAAATTGCCACGGAAGCCAATGTCAAAGACTTGCTGCGCTTATACCCGAATGCTTCGACTCAAATGATTGAGTTAAAACCGAAAGAAACAGGTCATAAAGCCATCGGACATATGTTGATGTTTAAATCGTCACATCAAAACCTATGGCCGATCATTGAACAACAGTTACACGCTTAAGTTTTTGCCACTCAGTCAGTAATCCGGCTGAGTGGTCTTTTTATGGTCTGCACAAGATTTTCTACTTTTAGATTCAATCACACTACCTAACACCTTACATATTTTATTTTTCTATCTTTAAAATCTGCACTGAACGTCCAAGTGTGCTTATTTTCTTCAGCCGACCATTGCAAAAAATGATATAACTATTTTTTCTCAATTATATTCTATTTTGGCATGAGTGAAGCACGACACAACCTCGACAGAATTGATCGCTTAATATTATCCGCATTAAGAGAAGATGGACGACTCACCATAGCCCAGCTTTCTGAACGTGTTGGTCTCTCCTCTTCGCCATGTTGGACACGCTTAAAACGTCTAGAAAATTTAAAAATTATCGATGGTTATACAGCCAACATCAATCCAAAATCGATTGGGATCAATGAATTATTCTTTATTGAAATCACATTAGAACGTCACGATGATGAAATTTTAGATCAATTTAGTGAAACTTTAGCCAATATGCCAGAAGTGGTAGAGGTGTCAACGGCATTCTAAAATTGACCCCTTTTACCTTTCAAATGGCAAAGTAAAATTGACCCCTTTGATCTCGTATTAAGTTTCAACCTGGGGCTGAATCCCAATTCTTTTTTTATCCTTCAAACGAT